>NZ_JASJFF010001002.1:0-4061 GCF_030065435.1 Microcystis sp. M53603_WE2 | reverse complement strand
TTTTTAAAACAATATCAACCACCTCACCCCTGGCAAATTGTCGTCATTTATCCCCATCGTGGGGTGGAACGGGAACAATCCCTACATTTTGGCGAAATCCTCAATTTATCGAGTGTTAGACGCATTTATCTCGATGAATTGGCCCCAAGGGACAATCCCTCCTTAGGAATTGGTGTGATTAAATTAGTAGTAGAGTCGGAAACAGCAGCGGTGAGAACTGCTCAAACCCTAATCGAGCGCACCAGAGAAGAAATCACCGACCAGTCCAGTCAACGGCAGTTAATTAATCTAATCGAAAGTATCATTATTTACAAATTCCCCCAGAAAAGTCGCAAGGAAATTGAAGCTATGTTTGGACTAAGTGATTTAAAACAAACGAGAGTCTATCAAGAGGCACTGGCCGAAGGAGAAGAACGGGGTCTAGAACGGGGTCTAGAACGGGGTCTAGAACGGGGTCTGCAAGAGGGGGAACGTCTGGTGGTGGAAAACCTGCTCCGAGTCCGTTTTGGTGAGTTAGACCCAGAAATTCAAGCTATTATCAGCCGGATTTTACAACTGTCCCCGGAAGAATTTACCCCTTTACTCCTACAGTGTTCTAAGCAGGAACTCTTAAAGCGATTTCCCCCAGAAAAGTCGCGAGGAAATTGAAGCTATCACCCCCCTTATCAAGGAGGGAAGGGGGGATCGACACCCCCCTTATCAAGGGGGGATTAAGGGGGGATCAAGGGTAGGGTTAATTCATGAATTAACCCTACTATGAGAGTTAATTCATGAATTAACCCTACTACTTCCCCCAGAAAAGCTGAAAAAGTAGGGGCAAAGGTAGAAAACGGGTTTCTCGGAGAAACCCGTTTTCTGTGCGTTACTCACAGGAGGCAAAGGTAGAACCCTAGAACTAGAAAAAACCAAAAACCCCCCCGATAAGGGGAGGTTTTTTCTAGCCGAGGGGCAGAGGATTAAGCAATGAAAGTGTTAAACTGAGCGTTGCCGAAGATAGCGTAATCTCCAGCAGTCATCTCCACGCGGGAAATGACGGTGAAAACATCTGTCGCTTTAATCTTCGCATCGCCACCACTATTGACTACACCCAATACCATCTGGCTATTAGCCGAATCGTAGTAGGAGGTGAGAATATCAATACCAGCCGCACCAACAGTGATCTCTCCACCAGCGATAGCGGCATTAAAGCCTTCCTGTGCGGTGTTACCTGCCGTGTTATTGCCTGTCTCCGTGAGTCTGAGGAAATTGGCCGTCTCGGTTGATAGGTTAACCGTAGCACCCTGGGCCACCGAGATAGTCGCCACCTCATCACCAGCAGCCACAGCAGTATTCTTAAGGGTCTCTAAGGGGGCAGTAGCACCACTAACACCAGCGGTTGAAATCGTAATGAGGTCGGTGGTAGTTTTGGTGGCACCAGTGAGGAAATCGGTGACGGTGCTGTAACTAGCTTGCACATTTAACGCTGCATTTCCAGCCACAGCCTTGGTGAAGATAACCGTATCGAACCCATCCCCTAATGTGATCTGGTCAGGACCAACAGAACCAGTGATGGTGTCTTTTCCAGTACCGCCACTGATGAAGTCATTGTTCTTACTACCAAACAGAGCATCATCGAAAGTGGAGCCGGTGAGGTTAATTCCCACAGTAGATCCCGGGTTAGATACTTGCGTCATGGTTAAACCAGTGGTTCCAGCGGTTGCCTCCGTCAGACCAGAAGCATCCAATTTCTCGGCTGTCACTGCACCAATGATTGTCAGGCTGGAGTTACCAGTGATGGTGATGGTTTCCACCACACCAGGGGTCTGAGGAAGGGTTATTGCGCCAATTTTATGAGTACCAGCGCCAGAGTTATTGACGACAAGCTTAAGTTGCTCGATCGAGAGGTTAGGCGTGTCGGTGTTATTCAGGTTGAGGTTGCCGACAGCAATGTTAGCCTTTTCTGTTTGCAAAGGAGTAGTGGGATCATCGCCGTCGATGGTGAAGGTCAAAGAATCGTTGTTACCACCACCATTGGCTTGTACGTTGAGAGTAAAACCAACAGATGTATTCTTTAAGACGTTAACCGAGTTGGCACCTGCGGCAAAGCGGATCGTGTAGTTATCCGCAGTCGGTGCGGCTAGGGTCACCGTGGTGATCTTATCACCGATTAGGTCAGCCCGGAGAGTCTTGTTAGCCGTGCCTCCACTAGATAAGGTCAGGCTTTGGGTATTTTTGATGTTGGTATCGGCTGCGGTAATGGTTTCTGCATCTGCCGCCGCTACTGCTAAAGTGTTGGCACCGTCGCCACCGTCCACTTTATCGGTGGCAGTGAACTCACCTGCCTTGAAACGGAAAGTGTCATTACCTTTGCCGCCGAGGAAATCCACTGTACCGTTGCCCGCAGTCACGTCCAGATCACCTTCAAGGGCAGAAGCGTCCAGCTTGGTGGCGGTGTTGGGGAGAGCAGCAGCGATGAGGAGATCCTGATCTCCAGTGATGGTGATTTCCTTCGAGCCAGTGGCGGTTAGTGCCTTCACAGCGTTGGCTAGACCCTTGCTTTCGATGGAAATCTTTTCGTAACCATTGTTACCCGATACCGGACTAAGTCCTAAGGTTAAGAAAGTGGCAGCAGCACCGGTGACGGGGCTGAAGCTACCCACCTGATTGAGGGTGACAGCCACTGTATCTTCACTACCCGCTAGAGCGGCACCCGCAATAGTGATAGTGAGTGGTACGTCAGCAGTGAGGCCAGTACGATTGACCGAGACTTTTTCTACCGCCGTCTGGAAGTTGCTGAGATCAAGTCCTTTTGTGCTATCTGATAGGTCAACATTTTTAACCCCAACAACATTAGCACCGAATACCTGTAATAAGGCATCTTTGCCCGTATTAACCACGTTGAGGGTCTCGATGCCCTTCATCGTCGGTAGCACTGGACCGGTATTGAGGGTGTCTCCACCGGTGTTGAGAACTGTCAAGGTGGGGTTGGTGCCGGAACCGGTGAGATTGTCACCACTGTTGAAGGTGGCGTTAAATTCACCGAAATTATTGACCGTCGGAGCGAGGAAGCTATTGGCGGTGAGTATGTCCACACCTGCGGTGAGGATGGCACTGTTGCCCACACCAGCCGCCGCCTGGGCCGCCAAAATATTAAGGTCTTTGGCCGCAGTAACACTAGCCTCTTCTGCTGTGACGGTTTCGAGGATGCTCCAAGAGGTGTTGTAGTATTCCTCGGTAAAGCTAGTAATACCTTGCAGTTGGAACTGGGCAGCGAAATCAAGAGCTACTTCTGCCCGGTTGACCAGGGCCTGTTGAATTGCAGGGGGCTGGAACTGGTTAAGGACGATGGGGAAATCTAAAATATTAGGAATGCCGTTGCCATCGCTGTCGGCGGGACTACCGTCGGAATTGGTGAGACCGAGCCATTCAACCCAGTAGTCAATCTCGGCGGGGTCTAAATCGGCTTCTTGTAGGCCGTAGGCATTGTTAAAGACCTCTAGAACGTACTGCTTTCTGGTAGCATCGGTGGCGGCTCCAGGGGCAGCTAGGAGGGGATAGGTTTCTTGGGCTGCGGTCGAAGTGGCGAAAACAAGAACCGTTTCTTCCCAGGTCAGGGATGTCAAGCTAGGGTTAGTCTGCCACAAGCTAATGTCAGAGGCTGACGGAGCTTGGGAAGCATAAAGAATATTTAACGAAGCGTACACTTCTGGACTGATTGCCATGTTTTTAATCTCAACTCCTCACGGTTATGATAATTTGAGTTCGTCTAGAGGTCGGGGGACCCTAACGGCTACTCGGATAAAATTATAACAAATTTTTCTGGTTTGGGCAAGTAGAAATCCTGTGGACATAAAAAAGTTATTCCTTGGACAGTCTGAATGGTGGCTTGACCCTAAGTTTTTCCCGCAGGAAAAACTGGGGGTAGGAAAAGCCCTCTTAAGTAGGGTTTGCTGAAAAAGTTTTTCGTGGGGGCAGGGTGTGGGGTGTGGGGTGTGGGGTGTAGGGTTTTACCGATTTTCATCTGGTCAATTACCTAATTTTCAGGGAAAAAGTACCTGAATTTTCCCCCCGCTCACTCCCAG
>NZ_JASJFF010000049.1:0-1182 GCF_030065435.1 Microcystis sp. M53603_WE2 | reverse complement strand
CATCAAAATTAGCTACACGATTCCTATAAATATCGGAAACTGCACGGTATCTTTTCACCCCAGAAAAAGCATTTTCACCCACAACTCTTTCTTTGGCTAGTTCTCGATTTTCTTGTTTTTGTTCTGCTGTTAACTCTCCTCCCTTCGGTTTTTTGTGGGGCAAACGGATATTTACATACTGTTTTTGCACTCCCTGAAATCCTGAATCAACCAAGACTGGGATTTGCTCAGGGATGCCGCCAATTAAGTCTTCTTGATCTTGTATCTTTTTATCATGGGTTTTTCCGCTAGTCGTAGGGGTTAACACCAAAATCCTCTTGTCTTCTGCACTAGCTGCTAGGTTTTTTCGGGTGCATCGCTTTTTCTTTCCTGAGTAGTTCTCTTTCTGTTTTTCCGCGTCTTTGGGACGAGCTATCGGTATGAAGGTCCCCTCGACTATCACTTCTTTCACCTCTGGAAAATGTTGGATAAATTCCTCGATACTCTCGATTTTTCTAAGGGGCAGTACCTTTTTTTCTCCTAAAACCTTTTCTAAAATTGGTTGTAGGCGATGTACCCATCTATTCGCTTGTGAGCGGTCAAAATCGAACCATACTGCCGCCAAGTCAAAGGTTGGATAGCACTTGAAGTAAAACAGGATATAGAATAATTTCTCTTTGATGCTTTGCAATCTAGCTTTCCTGCCAGCTCCGATTTTTCTTTTTCTTGCCTTTTCCCTGTTGTCTGCTTCCGCCAAATACACCTGTTCAAATTTCTCTAACAAGGTCTCAAACGCTCTTCTATTGAGTCCTGTGGTCGCTCTCAAGAGTCTATCTTGATGCAATATTCGGCCAATGTTCAGCATTCAAGGGGATATCCAATCATTGTTTCTTCCCCATTATGCCACTATTACGCAACAAGTCTTTTTATCTCAAATGTCGGGGTGAAGACCGTTCGGCTGAGCTCACGGCCGAAGCCCTCGCGCTTAGCGCGACGGGATGGAACCCAGACCAATATACAACAGCACTTCGACACATTTCGACAGGCTCAATGTAAAAGCTCAGTGGCCACACTTCGACAGAGCTTCGGTGGCCACTAAAATCTTGACAATCTATGCTGTATAGGTTAATACAAAATAAGTTGTTTGAGGTCGATAAACAATGATTATCCTAGAAATGAAAGCAGTGGTCAAACCAAGTCAGT
>NZ_JASJFF010000226.1:0-3112 GCF_030065435.1 Microcystis sp. M53603_WE2 | reverse complement strand
ACCACGCGTGGATGATAGTTTGACGGAGATAGCGTAAACGCTCGATATTGGCACTAGGACAGCTAATTTCCGCTTGCCAGTTGGGATAATTACCGTAGAGTTTGACTTGATCGATAGTCTGACCGGCGTGAGCATGACGCAATTCTGGGGGGCGATCGGCGGTTAGAATTAATAAAGGGACATGACTTTCTTTTGCTTCAATGACTGCGGGATAAAAATTAGCCGTGGCGGTCCCGGAAGTGCAGACTAAAACCACCGGTTGATATAATTGTTTGGCTAATCCCAGGGCAAAAAAAGCGGCCGAGCGCTCGTCTAAGATGGGAATAGCTTCAATCTGAGGATGTCTTGCCAAGGCTATCGTTAAAGGAGTCGATCGCGATCCGGGAGAAACCACCCCTATCTTCAATCCCAAACGGGCCAATGTTTCGACTAAAATAGAACCCCAAAGTGTATTAAGATTGCGAAAATCGATCGACATTTATCAGTTCAGTGCAAAGGTTAGGGAACAATAAGATAAATTTAACATTGGCTGGAACCGGCCAAGAATAAGTTATTCCTAAGTCAGCGATGCAGAAGTTACTAAAAGAGAGCGAAGGCAATTAGTCCCTACAATAATATTATTGCGCCAATGGTAGGGGCGCATCGCGTACGGACAAAATGTCCTATAGATATTTCGACCAAATTGAGATGCACCCAGTTTTCAAGTTCCCTATAGCTAAAGCAAACTAACATCAATAGGTTTTGAAAATTTTCCCTTATGATCCTGATTACAGACCAAATTTACCAGCGTATTTTCACCCACGCAGAATCCACCTATCCCGAAGAATGTTGTGGGTTACTCTTGGGAAAAATTACCGAAACAGCAGCCCAAGTGATCACCGTGCAAACCACAGAAAATAACTGGTCAGGTAATAGGAAAAACCGCTTTAGTATTGCGCCAGAAGTGCTTTTACAAGCTCAAAAATCGGCGCGGGAAAACCAGCTAGAAATTATTGGTATCTATCATTCCCATCCCGATCATGCCGCCATTCCCTCGGAAATCGATCGCCAATTAGCCTGGTCAGGATATACTTATTTAATTGTCTCCGTAGTTTCAGGACGAGCGATCGATTTACAAGCTTGGCAACTGGACGAAGGCGAACAATTTCAACCGGTAAAAATATTATAGTCTTGTATGACTAGCGCTTCCCCTGCTTTCCACTCACCCACCATCGATTTAATCGGGATAGGTCCCCTGTGGACCGGTTTTAGCCAACCTGGTTTTTCCCCCGATCCTTCCGGGGCAAAAGTGCAGTGCCATGGACGATTATTATGGCTAGGAATAGGTTGCATCCGTGGGACGGAGAAAGCGGTCATAGATAGGGCAATTAGGGATGTTTTTAAGCGTTATCACCTCTCTTTAGCCGCTATTGCCGGTATCGCCACCCTTGACATCAAAGCTAATGAACGGGGTTTAATTGCCTATTGTCAAGAGCAAGGATTGCCACTAAAAACCTTTACTGCTGAGGAGTTGAGAGATATTAATGTCCCCAATCCCTCAGCTATTGTCAACAAGAAAGAAGGAACCCCTAGCGTCGCTGAAGCTGCCGCTTTAAAAATGGGCGATACTTTGCTAGTCAGCAAGCAAATAGAAGCAAAATCGGTGACGGTGGCGGTTTCTTTGGCAGCAAGGGAATATAGAGGATAACAAATCGATGCTTAAACAGGTTTTATTTCTTAGTAATGGTCATGGTGAGGATTTAAATGCTAGTTTAATTCTGGGGGAATTACAAAAAATTCAGCCCCAATTATCTATAGCTGCTTTGCCTTTAGTGGGAGAGGGAAAAGCTTATCAAAAATTGTCAGTACCAATTATTGCCCCCACTGCCACTATGCCATCGGGGGGAATTATTTATACCAATCCTTTGAATTGGATTAAGGATATTGGTGCGGGATTAATTAGTCTAACTATTCAGCAAATTCAGGCAGCTTTTAAAGTTAGCAAGGATTGTGATTTATTGATAGCAGTGGGGGATATCGTGCCGATTGCGATCGCTAGTTTAACCAGTCGTCCCTTTGTGGCTTTTATTGTTTCTACTTCCAGTTATTACGAAGGCACAATTAAATTACCTTTGCTGACAAAATTATGTTTAAGATCGAAGAATTGTTTAAGAGTTTTTACCCGGGATAAATATACAGCAACAGACCTACAAAATCGGGGTATTAAAAAAGCGATTTTTGCTGGTTATCCGATTATGGATGTCTTAACACCAACGGGTAAAGATTTAGAATTAGATCGTCAAATTCCCATGATTGCTTTATTAGCGGGGAGTCGTTTACCCGAAGCTTTGAGTAATTTGGCTTTACAGTTACAAGTCTGTGAGGAAATAGTTAAAATTAAACCGATGCAGTTTCGGGCTGCTATCATTCCTAGTATCAGAGAAACCGACTTAGAAAATTTAGCTAAACAAGAGGGATGGCATTATTTAGGAGCGGGAAAATTAGAGAAAAATGGGGCTTTATTGTGCTGTTATCGTGATGCTTTTGCCGATATTCTACACCATTGTGACGCTTGTTTAGCCATGGCGGGTACAGCAGTAGAACAAGCGGTGGGATTAGGAAAACCCGTCCTACAAATACCCGGATTTGGTCCCCAATTTACCTACCCTTTTGCCGAGGCACAAATGCGCTTATTAGGGGAATCGGTGATAACTATTGGACAGAAACCCACGGAGGTAAATTTATTTAAAAATGCCGCGGTTAAAATTATTGATATTTTGGCAGATTCTCGTTATTTACACAGATGTTTAGAAAATGGCAAAATTAGAGTGGGAGAGTCCGGAGGTAGCAGAAATATTGCCGAGGAAATTTATAGCATTTTTCAAAAGTAATGGCAGAGATAGTTATACTAAATCCGTTGAGTATAGGCTACATATCAGGAGAGGCAATAGATAATCAGTTTTTAATAACCAGATTTAGGATTAAAATAAAATTATTGTACTATCATTACTCCCAGGGATGTTACCAAAATGTCTAACGAAACTGTTACTTATAGTCTTGAATCTGTCCTCAAGGAAATTAAAGACAGCATCAAGGAAGTTAACAAAAAAATCGATACCCTACAAAGAGATGT
>NZ_JASJFF010001123.1:0-2632 GCF_030065435.1 Microcystis sp. M53603_WE2 | reverse complement strand
GTCAATTCCTGACCATCGAGACGGTTTAACAGCATTACTGCACCAAATAACCGATTATTAATCCTAATTGGCACAGCTAAAGCCGTTTTTATCCCCAAAGCCACCGCTATATCCTGACGAATGCGATTATCTCCTAGGGTTTGTCCCACCACCACCGGACAACTACCCTGGTAAACCACCGTACACAATCCCGACGTGGCAATATCTCCCCTTTTGCCGACAATTGCCCCGGTGTTTTTACCTGCACCCGCCCGATAATCAATACTATCACCGTCAAATAGGGCAATGATAACCGTTTCTGTTGGAATTAAACCTAAAATTTCTTCAGCAATGCGATCGAGATTAGTTAATTTTTCCATAATGGGTTAGGGGTTGAGGAGATGGGGTGTTATACTCAAAAAAACAGTAATTCATTAACTTTAGTCTATAGTTTGTGAACTGAAATGAAAGATAACACCCCCAGAGTAACAAGTCTCAAATCTTATCTTCAGCATTTGCCTCAAGATGCGTCGGAAGCGATCGTTAGCACCAACTTTGCACCTTACCTGATATCATATTTAGGATTTTCAACCACGGAGAGAATTCCAGAGTACGACACGGGAGGCGGTGGGATTACCGACTTTGCCACTCGGAGAAACCTAGAAAACGATATTTTTTTGCAGACAAAGAGTAATCCTTTTCTGCTGATAGAGTTAAAAGATAGATATACTAACTTAACTGAAAATAGTCCAGGTTATAAGGCAACTGTCGATAAGTTAAAGCGTCAGTTATTAGGGAATAACTGTCAAGCAGCCCAATGGGGAATTATCACTAACGGTTCACACATCCAGTTATTTAGAAAACATGGTAAAATCATTTTTCCTGCCACTACTTGCATAGCAATAACTCCTGAGAACATTGATGAGACTGTAGCTCGGATCAAGACAAAAATTGACAAGACTCCCAAAGCATTAACGGTTACTGTTTACAATAATAAAGGCGGTGTAGGCAAAACCACCACAACCATAAATCTTGCGGCTATTCTTGCTTTTTTAGGTAAAAAAGTTCTAGTTTTAGACTTTGATTTTAATCAACGAGATTTAACTAGCTCTCTCCTAAATATAAACCCAGAAGATGGCCTACTAGAAAAGGCTTTAACTGACCGCAATATTGATCTAAAATCAGTGATTCGTCCCTATATCTACATTTTTCAGACTAAAAAATTAAAAATTACTTTCGATGTTGTTCCTGCTGATCCTAAAATGGCAGAGTATCCGGAATTTCAGTATAATTCTCAAATGAAAATATTCACTCTCCATAGAAAATTAGACTTAGCTAGATATGAATATGATTACATCTTTATAGATGCAGCTCCCAATTGGCGATTTCCTAGCCAGCTGGCTGTTTATGCTGCCGATGTTGTCCTCTTACCCACAAAACATAACAATTCATTCTCCCTTAATAATGCAGCCACTGCCATCAAGGAGTTTCTGCCGCAAATGCAAAATTTTAAAAAAGATGGGACTCCCATAGCCTTACCAATTTTTTTCAACGGTGAGAAGATTACTCAACCACAGTTAGAGCTTGCCCAAAAAGAAATTGATCAAATACTAGAAAATGACAAAACCCTTTTACCTTATTTTTATCCCAGATACACTGATGCCAAAAAAGATTTACATATTCATCACCTGCCAGAATACGCTATTATAGCCAGTGCTGCCTTCGCTCGCGTGCCGGCCGTTTATAAACATCGTTCCGCTCATGACTATTACAAAGACTTAGCAAAGGAGTATTTTTTACAATGATGGAATATACCGATATTGGTACTTTAAAGTATCTATACCTAGATGAAATAGAAATTACTAATGGAACCGATGCTGATAGTTTTTTAATTGAAGCTACTGCTAAACTATTACAGCAGACAGGTGGACGCAATTGGCTGCCTGTAATCGTGAAAGAACTATCAGAGGATCGCTATGAAGTTATCGGCAACTCATTTGTTTATGCTGTGGCTGAAAGGGCTGGACTAGAAAGAATTTGGTGTATTATTGCCGATGGAACAGAAGATGCTAGGAATATATCCAGAGTTTTGGCAAGAGAAGAAACCCCAAAACTAAATTTGTCAACAGCTTCAAGAGAAGAAATTAAATCTGCTTTACAGTTCTTGATTGAACAACCGAATAGCCCCCTAAAAACAGTTAAATTAGCCACTGCTACTGCTAGGATTGATGAAGCTCCCCGTCAATTCTGGAAGAGTTTAGATTCAATTGTTGCCCTCAAGTGTGGAATTACAAAAGGGAAGGGATTAGATTTACTCAAAACTCTCTTTTATCTCACTCCTCAAGATGCAGTGATTGAGGAGTTTTCAGAAGAAACTCTCAAACTCAAGACTGTTTCTGAATTAAAGACTCTAGCCAAAGAAAAAGGAATCGTTGGTTTAAGCAAGATGAAGAAAGCAGAGCTAGTCAGAATATTAGCGCAATAGAAAAAGGAGTATCAATTATGAGTTAGGAAGTGGGAAGTATTTTCAGTGAACAGTAAACAGTAATCAGTCGGGGTAGGGTTGATTCATGAATCAACCCTACCTTGAATCAACCCTAGAACGTAGGTTGGGTTGAAGCATGAAACCCAACGCCCGATCATGTTAGGCTAC
>NZ_JASJFF010000218.1:0-2894 GCF_030065435.1 Microcystis sp. M53603_WE2 | reverse complement strand
TGATACTCTCTACGGTGGGACAGGTAATGATGTCTTTAACTTTGCCTACTATCAAAACAGTGATGTAGCGATGGATTTTGTCCAGGGACAGGACAAAATTGATGTGAGTAGCTTGAACCTGAGTGATTGGGCTACCCTACAATTACTAATTAGTAATGATGGCCCAAATCCAAATAATGCGTTAATCACTACTTTTTTGGCTGCTTATCAATCTCAGCTAAAACTCAATGGCATTAATCCGACTCTCTTAAAGGCAAGTGATTTTATCTTTAATACAATTAACCTCAATCAGACTGTTAATGGTCCTGACTCTTTCTCGTCTAATGCTAATGATCAACTATTTGGTGGTTTAGGCAATGATACCTTGAAAGGATTCAGTGGCAATGATACCTTGTTCGGAGAACAGGGAGATGACCGTTTAGAAGGTGGTTCTGGGAATAATACTCTCTACGGTGGCACAGGTAATGATGTCTTTAACTTTGCCTACCCTCTAAACACAAACACCAGTGATGTAGCGATGGATTTTGTGCAGGGACAGGACAAAATTGATGTGAGTAGCTTGAACCTGAGTGATTGGGCTACCCTACAATTACTAATTAGTAATGATGGCCAAAATAATGCGTTAATCACTACTTTTTTTGACGGTTATCAATCTCGGCTAAAACTCAATGGCATTAATCCGACTCTCTTACAGGCAAGTGATTTTATCTTTAATACAATTAACCTCAACCAGACTGTTAATGGTTCTGACTCTTCCTCGTCTGCTAATGATCAACTATTTGGTGGTTTAGGCAATGATACCCTCAGAGGATTTCGCGCTAATGATACTTTGTTTGGAGAACAGGGAGATGACCGTTTAGAAGGTGGTTCTGGGAATGATACTCTCTACGGTGGTTTAGGAGATGATACTGCCGTCTATTCTGGCAATCGCTCTCAGTATTCATGGATTAGCAATCAAGGAGTATTTACGATAACAGATTCAGTAGCTAATCGAGATGGCATAGACAATTTATACGGCATTCAAAAACTACAATTTTCCGATCAAATTGTAACAATTGCTCCTGAGGAAGATTTCCCTAGTATTACTCTTGCGGTTTCTCCCAGTAGTGTGACAGAAGATGGGACACAAAATCTCATTTACACCTTCACTCGTACCGGTTCCACAACCAATCCTTTAACGGTTAATTACAGTATTGGAGGGACAGCAACCAATGGAACCGATTACGCTTCTATTCCCACGGGTGTCATCTTTGCGGCTAATTCAGCGACTGCGACTGTAATCGTTGACCCCACTGCTGACACAATAGTAGAAAGTAACGAAACTGTTATTTTAACCCTCGCTTCGGGGACAGGTTATACAGTAGGTACTCCTAACGCAGCCACGGGGACAATTACCGATGATGATACCAGTGTCACCTCGCAACTCTCCATTAATGACATCACCGTGGTGGAAGGTAAAGATAATCATGCCATCCTCACCGTCACAGTTGATAACCCCAACCCGCAACCAATTACCTTCAACTATACCACTGCACCCATTAACGCTACCGCTAATGTAGATTACACTAGCAAAACTGGAACTATCACCATTGCTGCTAATACTGCCACCGCTACTATTAGCATTCCCATCCTCAATGATAACCTTAATGAACCTGATGAAGCTTTTACAGTAACCCTGTCAAATCCCGTTAATGCTACCATTAACCCCGAAGGAGGAATAGGAGAAGTTATCATTACTGATACTTGGCAAAGTAGTCTCACGCGCACCTTACCCAACAATGTCGAAAACCTCAAACTAATTGGCACTAATAATATTAACGGTACAGGTAACGCCAGTAACAATAATATCACCGGAAATAGTGGCAATAATCAAATCAATGGAGGTGCGGGAATTGATACTTTAACCGGTGGTTTAGGTGCAGATACCTTCGTCTTCCAATTTGGCCAATCTCCCATATCAACAAGCGATCGTATCACGGATTTTGCCATCAATAGTGATAAAATCGACTTATTAACTCAAGGTGGTTCCGCTATGAGTGCGCCTAGCAGTTTCAGTCGCGCTGCTGATAGCACTGCTACCACTTTAGACAATTTAGTCAATCAGGTATTTACTGATGCCAATGGAGCGACTACAGGTAATCAAGGATTAGGGATTAATAGTGCAGCCTTAGTGCAAGTAACAACCGGTGCAATAGCTGGAACTTACCTCGTTATTAATGATAGCACGGCTGGCTTCCAATCCAGCAATGATTTATTAATAAATATCACCGGATTTACTGGCACTTTACCAGCTTTAGGGAGCATTCCAGTGGGTAATTTCTTTGTTTAATTAAGTAGGCGTAGGGTGCGTTAGGCGGCTAACAATTCGGTCAAAAAACCAAAATTAACAATCCGCCGTAACGCACCACCTCTATCATTAAATTGGTGCGTTACGCTATCGCTAACACACCCTACTGGCTGAGGACATCAATCATGGGAAGAGGTCGCAGTTGAAACAATCCAGTTTAAACAATCCATTAGGGTGCGTATTTGCGGCTATCAATTCGGTCAAAAAACCAAAATTAACAAGCCGCCGTAACGCACCACCTCTATCATTAAATCGGTGCGTTACGCTATCGCGCTTCACCCCTAAGAGTAAGCGGACAACTCAAATGAACCAAACAACCGCCAATTATGATGAACCCTGGAAAGAAGCATTAAGCGAATATTTTGAAGCGTTTTTATCCTTCTTTTTTCCCGAAGTTCACCAATTGATTGATTGGACAAAAATTCCCGAATCCCTAGAAAAAGAACTTAAACGGATTACCGCTTCAGCAAAGACAAAAAAACGTTTCGCTGACAAACTTTATAAGGCTTGGCTACTTGAGGGACAAGAAGTCTGGATTTTGATTCAT
>NZ_JASJFF010000247.1:0-1570 GCF_030065435.1 Microcystis sp. M53603_WE2 | reverse complement strand
GTCGCGGGATTTGCCCCTCTGTGAAGCTGTAGCCCGTCAATTAAGGGAAAATTATCAAATCATTAGCTTAGAGGATCCAAGACAGTTAAAAGGCTTATTTCGTGGGGTAGAAATGGTGATCGGAATGCGCTTTCATAGTTTGATTATGGCCGCGGCAGAAGATTGTCGTTGTTTTGCCCTTAGTTATGATCCGAAAGTGTCGCGATTAATTGCCGAAGTACCGATGCCGGGTTGGGAATTAGATCAGTTACCAGAGGCAGTTAATGATATTAGTAACACTTGGATTAATTTTTATGCCAATGGAGAGGCATTAACCAGCGATCGCAAGCATTTTTTAATCGATCGAGCTTTAATTCATAGAGAAATTTTGTTTAGATTGGTGAGCTAATTTTTATGTCGAGTGCCATTACCGAAGCGATCACGACTATTGCCTTGGCTGAGACAAGATTTAATCTCTCCTTAACAGAAGATGGGGCATTTTTCCCCGAATGGAAAAGTGATTTACTGGCCCTATCTAGCCATGAGAAAAAGAGTTTAGATGAACTAATACAAAGGTATTTATACCAAAGATCGGCGGGACAGTTATTAGAAAAAACCGTGACTTTATTGTTAGTTTCTCCCTTACTAGCGATTGCGGGTTTTTACGATCCGCCTTTGCGAGTACGCGCAGAGGAATCGGTAAGCTTAACCGTCGATGATGGGGAAGAAATACTATCGGGTAGAATCGATGTTTTAGTCTGGTTAAATCAGTTTTGGGTGGTAATTGTAGAATCAAAAAAAACTGCCCTATCGGTTTGGACTGCCTTACCGCAAACCTTAGCCTATTTGATGGCTAATCCCCAGCCGGAAAAACCTAGCTTTGCCCTCGTCACCAATGGAGATGATATTTTATTGGTCAAATTGAGAGCTAATGTCCATCATTATGCCCTATCTAGGATATTTGCTCCCTTTATTTCCAGAGAAGAACTATATAGGGTTTTGCAGATTTTAAAACACATCGGTGCAGCGATCAAATAAAATCAAGATTAGAAATTAAGTAAGTGGTTCTAATTAAATAGAAGGTAGATTTTGCCTTCGATCCCCCCTTGATCCCCCCTTATTAAGGGGGGTATCTATCTACTTATTAGCGAGGAAAAACCTAACCAGAAGAATTTTTAGGTGAATCCTAATTGAGATGGGAGTCTTTGGGAATAACATCCAAACCGAGGAGAACCTTTTGGGTATTGGACATATCACCGATAATTCTTTGTAGGGGTGGAGGAAGTTGTTTGACTAAAGTAGGAGTTACGAGAATTTTATCCTGTTCCGCTAATTGCGGCTGTTCGAGAACATCAATTATTTCTACCGTATAAAGACCGGATAACTCCTCGCGACAGATCCGAAAAATATTAGCGATCGCCCTCTGGGATTTACTTGAATCGCCCATAATATAGAGTTTGAGAAGATATTGACTCATGATTGCGTGTTATTGAACAGTTTAATGTTGCTGAGACCGATATAGTATTTACGATAGAAAGAGACGAGATAACCCATCAATTCCAGGACCATGAGACGACCTTCGCTAACGTAG
>NZ_JASJFF010000368.1:0-4968 GCF_030065435.1 Microcystis sp. M53603_WE2 | reverse complement strand
GATAATCCAACCAAATTCGTAGGGGATTTCGCCATTTGGTCCCTTAAATATCTCCTTATCGGCCCCTCCCTCCGCTTCACTGGGACTACCAGAGGTAAAGGTTATATATAAAGTGCCATTCTCGTCCACTTCCGTATCTTCCGGGCGACCAGTACAAGTGACCCCAACGGCGTTAGCTGCAAAATGAGCATCGATGAGAATTGCCCCCTGTTTTTCCGTCCTATTACCTTCATACAGGTCTGCGAGGGTCTTATATTTAGCTTTGTAGGCTAGAATCTCCTCATCGTCCTTAAATAGCAGTAATTTAGTATCATTGACCGTTCTTTCGGGATTCGGCAAGGCTACCACCCCATCCCCGCGACTAGCGGCAATTTGACTCGGTAGGACGGGATTTATCTCCGTGTCGGGATTTAAGGGTATCCAATAACCGGTTTTATCGGGGTTGAATTTGGCCCCGTAGAGCATTCCTTTTTCTAGGAGTTTTGAGTTATTTTTCTGCTTAATATCGCTAATTTTGCCCTCGGAAACGAATTTATAGACATGACCGCCTCTGCGATCGCATCCTGAATAAACCGCCAAGGGTTGCCCCGTCCGAGCGAGAAAAGCGACCGCTTCATGGCGAAAACGCCCTAACCAAGTGTGTTTTGTGCCGTAATCATCGGGATTGGCCGGATCCACCTCCACCATCCAACCGTATTTATTTCCCGCTAACCCAAAGACGTTACCCCGGCCATCCACTTCCCCACTATTGAGAATAAAGGGGGTAGTATCGGGATGCAAAGAGGAACCATCTTTTAACACTACCTCGGTCACTTGGTCTTGAAAGTTCTCCTCGGCACTAAATACGGTTCCCCAGGGAGTTGTTCCCCCGGCGCAATTTTGAAATGTTCCGATAATTTTTGCCCCTAATCCGTCATCGTAGCCAAGTTTATCGGTTTTGGTAAAAATTGCTACAGCAGGACCGGTCGCTTTCAGGTAGTGACCGTCCTTTAGTCCAGAAATACCGGTAATGCGGCGATCGGCTTTACTATAGGTACGTTGCCATTTTCCCGTTTGATCTTTAGCCAGGGAAATTACGCCAATTCCCTGATCAATTAAGCCTTCTAGGGATATTTCCTCGATTTTTGCCTTTAAGCTGGCATCTTGCAGGCGATAGGCGGCAATTTCACCCTTTTCATTCGTTTTTTCCCGTACTTCCTTGACGGGTAGGGTTTTACCAATCACTTGTTCAAAGGTTTGTAGCCAAGTACGACCACTGATATATTCAAAATTAACGGTTAGATAACCTTGACCCGCACTGGTTTCGATAAAAGATAGATAATCATTGTTATAACCGAAACGGGAATCACCCACTTTATCCCCCCACTGTGCCAGCACATCATAGGTGAATCCTTGCGGAAGAACGAGATCATCTAGGACTTTATAGGTTTGATAGGCACTTTTTTGGCTTTCATCGCTCATGCCGTCAATTTTTAAGGGAATCGGCAGTTTGACTGGGGCAAAGTTGAAGCCGAAACTATTAGCAGCGATCGCAGGACTGCTAATCAGAGAGGAATATTTTTTCTCTTGCAGACTGAAAAAAGAGACACCAGCAGTGGCAGTTAAAAAGGTGAGGAAATTACGGCGAGAAATACTCATATTTTCATTAATAAAGTCAAAACTGATGTTCAGACCTTGATTAGGTTAAATTTTATTACGGATACTTGACATAGGGATTATACAGTATCCAAGTTATGACTAAGTTAACAGCCAGTTAAAAAGCTCTCCTGCAAAAATAAAAAATCTTCCGTTAGGTGAGGAGATTCGGAGACAGGAGGAGAAAAAAGAGGTAAGAAAATCCCATCCCTCCCTCGGACATTAGATCAAAGTTTATTTCTTGCTTTAGTTGCTGCCGAACATTGATTTTAAGATCATCTCGGTAAATTCCCTCATCGGAACCAAGCAACTGGGAGAAATGTTATTTTCTCAGGCAAATCTGAGAGGATTATGTAGAAATATCTATAGCGTTTCCCAATCTCATGAGGTACACCAAAATCTTAACTCCTGACTCCTGACTCCTCAAAACCTAAGACTCTGTACCTCACAACTATGGGAATTGCTATATATTACATTTCACCCATCGGTATGCTTTACCGAAATACTGGTTAGATGAAAAACAAGCAAGACAAGCTTTATTAAAACGCGGTGAAACAGTAAACAGTGATCAGTAAACAGTGATCAGTAAACAGTAAACAGTTGTAAGCTGATAGCTAGATTGTCAGTTAACAGAAATCGATGCAAAGTTCACTGAAAAGGATCATCATCGGTGCGAGTTTTTTTCTCGCTACGGTAGTCGGAGCAACTATCGGTTATATGGCCTACGGTTGGAGCTTTCTCGATGCCGTTTATATGGTGATTATCACCATATTTGGGGTAGGTTTCGGGGAAGTTAAACCGATTAACACTCCCAGTCTGAGAGCTTTTACCATGTTAGTTATCGTCTGTGGGACCACCTCGGCCGTTTATGTGGTGGGAGGTTTTTTTCAGATGCTCACCGAGGGAGAAATTAACAAAGCTTTTAGCGATCGCCAGATGAATAAAGAGATGGAATCCCTAGAAAATCACGTCATAATCTGCGGTTTTGGGCGTATAGGACGCATTCTAACGACTAAATTGGCAAAAACAGCCCAATCCTTTATTATCGTCGATAATAACCCCGATCGCATTGGATTAGCTCAGGAAAAAGGCTACTTAACTCTTAATGGTAACGCCACCGATGAAAGTATTCTCCAGAAAGCCGGTATCGACAAAGCGCGAGTTTTAGCGACGGTGTTACCCGATGATGCCTTAAATGTCTTTATCACTTTAACCGCAAGGGAACTCAGTCCGCAACTATACATTATCGCTAGGGGAGAATATCCCAGCACCGAGAAAAAATTAAAACTAGCCGGGGCCGATCAAGTGGTCTTACCTGCTACCATTGGAGCAGAGAGAATGGCCCATTTAATCACCCATCCGGCCGCAATCGATTTTTTACAGGAAGATGAAGGTAGGCGCAATCTCAACGAATTATTAGCCGATATCGACCTGCAATTTGAAGAATACTCAATTTTAAGCGATTCGCCTTTTTTGGGACAACCCATCAGTCAGATGGAAGTGCGGGGACAGGGTGCTTTTATTATCGTTGCTGTCCGTCAATTTGATGGTCGTGTCATCACCCATCCCGACCATTCCACCATTCTACAGCAAGGCGATACGGTCATTTTATTAGGTCATCGGGGCGATGTTCCCAATTTTGCCCGTCGTTATGCTCTGCGTCGAGAAATGCGCTATCGTGGGTCTTCTTGGTAGGATATTTAACCAGAAAAAAGTTGAGATCTCTAATTCTTTGTGTGATAAGTTTAACTTATATAAGAGCGATCAATCTTTGTGTCCTCTGTGTCTCTGTGGTTCCTTCCGCTTGCTCGCCAGCAGGACTGTATCTTAGAATACATTTTACCCACCGAACCCAAGAGAGCCAAAAGTTGAGCTTTTCTGGAATTAATTTCGCCGCAGATGGAGATAAGACTAACTCACTAATTATCTCCAGAGACACCTATGAAATTAACCTATCGCGGCATTGCTTACGAGAAAAACCCCACTGCCACCGTTGTTTCCAGTCCGATGATTTTAGGCTATCGTGGTGTTCCCTATTTAAAAAACCTTGGTGTCGTTCAAACCATTCAGAAACAGGTAGCCTTTACCTATCGCGGTCAAGCCTATCATATCACTCAATCTTTAGCTTCTTTGCCCATGGAAAGACCCTCTTTAAGTTTTTAACTTCTAGTTCTTTTTTCAATCAATCTCTTTTAAAGATTGTCAATTAAGTAGCTGGTTATAATTAAATTAAAAATGGATTTTAGGTTTGATCCCCCCTGCCCCCCTTATCAAGGGGGGTGTCTGACAACTTTTAACACCTACCTACTTAATGATTTTATTAATTACCTTAAACGGGTTTTATCTCCCCTCTTGCTCCCTCGCTTCAAGGGGGATTTTTTTATTTGTTTTGCCAACAAGGAATAACTACCTAAGCAAAATTAATTACACATATTTTTCCCTTCCGCAGTTCCGCAGTTCCAGCGTTCCCCCTTTCCGGAGTCTGAATTTAATTTTGTCGAACTGCTGATAGTTATCAGTTTTTTGTAGAATAGGGAGATTGAGAAAACGAACATCTGCCCCTATGACAAGATTCCCTTTGACTGGTCGCTATTCTAGTTTATGCGTCTTGCTCACTTTATTCTGGTTAAGCGGTCAATCTTTACCGGTGCGAGCAGAAAAAATCTATAATCCCGTCCCCCTCATCCTCAACAAAGAAATTAACGATACTCTCACCGACAAAGATATTCCCACGGGGGAGGGAGGGTTTGCTAGGGATTATACCGTGGATTTGGACAAGGATGATCAGGTGGCCATCGATCTCAAATCGGAAAACTTTGATGGAGTTTTAATTCTCCTGGCTGACGATGGTTCCACTGTAGCGGAAAATGATGATGGTCCCGATGGTGGCACTAATGCTCTCCTCTTTGCACGGATTACCGAGTCGGGTAAATATATTATTCGGGTGAGAGCTTTCGGAGAAACCGGTGGGGGAAAATTTACCCTGAAATTAACCCGTTTACGGGCTGTGGAGGGCAAAAATTAGCTAATTATTGTCAAAAAAACCAAGAATAGAGCCTCTGTCCACTCCACCACCGCACCGTAGGTATCGCCGGTATGACCCCGAAGACGACGATATAACCAGTAACCAGTAAGCAGAGCGAGGGCGATTCCGGCACTAATGGCGATTATTCCCCACCTTAGACCACCAAATAGGGCGATTAACCCCCAAATTACTCCCCCACAGTCCCAAGGCAGACAAAAAGCCACTTTATGAAAGGCTCCCTTACCGGTGGGTTTGAGGTAGGGATAAAGAGCGATCGCCATTACTTGCCCCCAACGTCCCCAAATTGG
>NZ_JASJFF010000807.1:0-3602 GCF_030065435.1 Microcystis sp. M53603_WE2 | reverse complement strand
TATATATATGGGCGCACGGATTCCCATTATACATAAAGTATAAAGCAAGTCTCGCCATTTGTCAAGGGTTTTCTGAAAATCTCCCCCTCTCCCCACTTCCTTGAGAAAATACCGGGGTTAGAACTGTTTGATCGCTGTTTGGGTGATTTCTGCGATCGCTGTTAAACTGGGACTAACTGGGCCGGTATCGGTGGATAACCAGAGAAGATACTCGACATTACCCGCAGGTCCAGTAATGGGAGACCAAGTTAAACCCCGATAGAACCATCCTAAGACTTCGGCGGCCTGTAAAACCTGAAAAATCGCCGCTGCTTGGTCTTGATGGTCGCGAACTACCCCTTTTTTGCCGACTTTTTCCCGTCCCACCTCGAATTGGGGTTTGACCAATAAAATCGCCTCTCGCGGTGGATTTAATAGCGTCCACAGGGTCGGTAAAACTTTGGTCAGGGAAATAAAAGACAGATCCATAACTGCTAAATCGGCGGGTTTTTCCTGTCCGTATAACTTTTCTGGGGTTAAATAGCGAAAATTAGTTCTTTCTAGTAACATAACTCGTTGATCCTGCCGTAAACTCCAGGCCACTTGTCCATAACCCACATCGACCCCATAAACCCGTTTTGCTCCTTTTTGCAAGAGACAATCGGTAAATCCCCCCGTGGAAATGCCTCCATCTAAACAAATGCGATCGCTGACATCGATGGCAAACAATTCTAAGGCCTTAGCTAATTTTTCGCCCCCCCTTGACAAATAGGGCAGTTTCTGCTTAACCTCGATCACCGCTTCTGGATCGATTTCTGTGGCCGGTTTATCAATGATTTGGTGATTGACTTTCACCTCTCCAGCGCGAATTAATCGCTGTGCCTGTTGACGGGAATCACAGAGATTTTTGGCTACTAATAATAAATCTAATCTTTCTTTCGACAAGGAAGGCCTCCCAATAATCAGCGCCTAATTCTAAAAAATACCTTATTTTTCCGCAAGCAATCCCAGAAGGAAGATTATAACTAAAGATAGGGACAAACGGAACCCATCAGCTAAATTTTCGCTGCCATCCCGATATTTTATGGATAAAGAGACTCGATTCGCCATTTTAGTTATTGGCATCCCCTTTCTAGGACTAGCTTACTGTGGCTTGATTTTTGCCGTGATGATCTATTGGGTGTGGGGCCGGGAACATCCCGTAACCATGGCCACTTTTTTCGTCCTTGCTCCTTCTTTGATTTCTGGTTCTATCTGGCTGTTAGCCTCCTATAAAGCCCGCCAAAAGCAGCGTTTAGGGTTATAATTGGTAAGACTATCCCATCGGCCTCTAGAGAACAACTAATGTGGGGCAATGTGGGGGTGAATTGCCTTCACCCTCCCCTAGATAACTTTTTCTGATCACCACAACTAGGGGAGAGCCTTAAAGATTAGATATTTTTCTGGTGATAGTTAGGATGAAAGGTTTCCAAGTAAGACTGATTAAATAGCCCAATCCTGCCACTAAAATAATTGTCGCCCCTGAGGTGAGATTTAAACTATAGGATAACCACAAACCCACTAAAGTAAAGACAATTCCTAAAATAATCGCTAGGATCATCATTCCCTTCATATTTTTAACAAATTGTCCACTGATAGCGGCGGGAATAGTTAATAAAGCAATTACCATAATTAATCCTACCACCTGCATTACTGCCACAATAGTTAAAGCGGTTATTCCCATTAAACCTAAGTAAATTATCTCCACGGGAATATTGCGAATAATCGCAAAGGTTTCATCAAAAGATATGGCTAACAACTCTTTATAAAAGATACTAACTAAGGTGATAATTAATATATCTATGCCCGCCATTATCCATAAATCATCCCTCGGTACAGTTAAAATACTACCGAAAAGATAACTCATTAAATCAGCTTTATAACCGGGGGTTAAATCAATAAAAATTACCCCAATCGCCATACCAATCGCCCACATAACCCCGATTAAAGTATCGGCTCTCTCCCGGATGCGACGCTGTAAAAAACCCATGCCTAAAGCCGAAAAAAAGGTAAAAAATATCGCCCCCACCAGGGGATTAATCCCAAAAAAATAACCGATTCCTATCCCTCCATAGGCAGCGTGAGCGATTCCACCACTGATAAAAACCACGCGATTAACTACTACCAAAGTACCGACAATCCCACAGGCAATACTAACTAATATTCCTGCGGCAATCGCATGGCGCATAAAATCAAATTGTAAGGCCTCTAGCATAGGGTGTGGGGTGTGGGGTGTGGGGTGTGGGGTGTGGGGTGTTGGGGAGTGGGGAAGTGGGGAAGTGGGGGAGTGGGGAAGTGGGGGAGTGGAGCATTTGGATGAAATTTCCCTATCACCCTATCACCCTATCACCCCAAAACCCTATCACCCTATCTCCTAACGACCGACTCCTGACTCCTGACTCCTGACTCCTGATAACTGATTATTGATAACTCTCAATTACTTGACGAAAATCGCTTTTTTGTTTGACTCCGCGCATTTCTTTTACTAATTCCCGCTCCTTAAAGAATTGTACCGTGGGAGTCCCGGTTACTTGACCCATTTTGGCAATTTCTGGGTCAGCTTCGATGTCAATTTCCACAAAATAAATTTTGCCATCGTACTCATCGACCACTTTATCTAAAATCGGTTTCAGGGTTTTACAGGGGCCACAGGTGGGAGAAACATATTTGACCATTAACAAGCGATCGCCATCGTGGAATAATTTCCGCAGAGCATAACCCCCAACGTGACGGGTTTTGTGAATATCAAAAGTTTCCTCCGTATCGGCCGGGGTTTCGCTAACGGTTTTTGTCTCGTAATGTTCAGAAGTGGCTGATTGACGGTATTCTTGGATTAAATTATGCTCCGATAACCATCTTTCTGCCAATAACGCCGCCATACACCCCGTACCTGCGGCAGTGATTGCCTGACGGTATTCGTGGTCCTGCACATCTCCTGCGGCAAAAACCCCCTCGACGCTGGTAGCAACAGTCCCCGGTTTGACTTTCACATAACCCACCTCGTCTAATTCTAGTTGTCCTTGGAATAGGGAAGTATTGGGAGTGTGACCGACGGCATAAAATAACCCTCTAACGGCTAATTCGCTGATTTCTCCCGTTTGCGAGTTTTTAATGCGTAATCCTGCCATTTTACTGCCTGTACCGAACACATCCACCGCTTGGGTATGAAAATGAACGGTAACTTTCGGATTATTTAACACCCGGTCCTGCATTGCTTTCGAGGCGCGCATCGCTTCCCCGCGTATCAATAAATGGACGTGAGAGCCGTATTTAGTCAAATATACGGCTTCTTCTGCCGCCGAGTCACCGCCACCAATGACAGCGAGGTTTTCCTCTCTAAATATCGGTGTAGCACCGTCACAGATAGCACAAGCGGAAATGCCGTTACTCCAGAATTGGGCCTCGCTGGGTAATCCTAAGCGTTTGGCAGTGGCTCCCGTGGCGATAATAATACTATTGGCCTTCACTTCCCGGTCTGTGGAACGAATGGTAAAAGGACGCTGACTTAAATCCACCGAGATAACATCTTCGGTATAGCATTGGGTCCCCCATCTTTCGGCCTGTTCCTTCATTCTTTCCATCAG
>NZ_JASJFF010000190.1:0-3974 GCF_030065435.1 Microcystis sp. M53603_WE2 | reverse complement strand
GGGGGTCAATTACCTAATTTTCAGGGAAAAAGTCCCTGAATTTCCCCCTGATCACTCCCATATCTGGTACTTTTTGAGGGGAAAAAAGTCCAAAAGTCTTATCCAACAAGGTTTTTAGATTTATTCAGCAAGCCCTATTTAGGGTTTGCGGCAAAAAGTTTTTCCTGGGGAAGTGGGGAAGTGGGGAAGTTGTCTCATCACCCTATCACCCCAAAACCCTATCACCCTATTTATTTCCTGACGACCGACGACCGACTCCTGACGACCTTAAGCTCCCGTCTTATTTTGATAATAATCGCGGGTTCCCTTGGCATCTAGGGCTTCTCCGAGACGAGCAATCGCCTGGGCGTAGGCGGCGTTACGCAGAGATATATCGAACTCCTGGGCGAAAGACCAGACTTTTTCCGCTTCTGTCACCATTCTTTCTTTTAAGCGCTCATTGATCTCGTTTAATCGCCAATAAAGACCGCTGCGATTTTGCACCCATTCAAAATAACTCACCGTTACCCCACCGGCGTTAACCAGAATATCGGGGAAAACGAGAATCCCTTTTGAGTCTAAAATGCGATCGGCTTCTGAGGTAGTCGGACCGTTGGCCACTTCAAAGATATATTTTGCCCGCACGCGATCGGCATTTTCGGCGGTAATTTGGTTTTCTAGGGCAGCCGGAATCAAAACATCCACATCTAGGGCTAACAATTCTTCATTACTAATCGCCTCGTGTTCGACGATATTACACACAGTACCCTCACAGTAAATAGCAGTAATTCCGCGATGTTCCTGTTTATACTCACGAATGCTGGCAATATCTAGGCCTTTTTCCCGATAAATGCCGCCCTGGGAATCACTTACCGCCACCACTTGATAACCGGCTTTGGCGAGGAGATCCGCCACTACGGCCCCGGCGTTACCGAATCCCTGAACGGCTACGGTAGTATTAGCCGGTTTTTTGTCTAATTTCGGCAAAAGAGAATGAATAACATGAAAAGCTCCTGTTCCCGTCGCCGTATCGCGGCCACGACTGCCTCCCATGGTTAAAGGTTTCCCCGTCACCACCGCCGGACTAATTTTACGCTGAATGATGCTGTACTGGTCCATCATCCAACCCATGATCATCTCGTTGGTATAGACATCGGGGGCAAGAATATCGACATCGGGACCAATAAAGTCGGCTATACCCTCGATATAGCCCCGGCTAAGACGTTCTAACTCGGCTTTTGACAATTCTTTCGGATTGAGGGTAATGCCGCCCTTAGCCCCACCAAAGGGCAAATCCAGCAGGGCGCATTTAAAGGTCATCCAAAAGGCCAAGGACTGCACCTCATCAATGCTGACGTTGGGATGATAGCGCACCCCTCCTTTGCCGGGGCCGCGGGTGTCATCGTAGCGGACGCGGTAGCCTTGGAAGATTCTTAAAGTGCCGTTGTCCATACGGACGGGTATGGAGACGCTGAGACTAGCTTTGGGATATTTTAACCGCTCGATCGCATCATCGGAAATGGAGACATACTTAAGGGCGCGTTCTAGGCGACTGCTGGCATCGGTAAAGAGTGATTTCGACATGATTTTTTTCCCCCTATCTATCCCCATTAGAACACGAAAAAACAGTATATTTCGCTACAGTTTATTTTTCTTAATTAACCATAGACAGGAATTGCCGACAAGTGTTCTCAAACAAGGTTACTTGAGAGATTTTCCAGTACATCATCTACCCCACACCCCACACCCCACTTCCCTATCACCCCACTCCCCCATCCCCAACCTGCAACTAAAAAAGGGAAAGAGCGATGCTCCTCCCTTTTTTGATAATTTATTCAAGACGATTGTAGATGCACAGCAATCGAGGCTGAAATTACATCAAGCCTAATTGAGCAAGGATACCTTTGTGGGTTAAGTATTCCGTAGCTACGCCAATGACGAAACCGAGCATGGCTAAACGACCATTCCAGTTTTCAGCGAAAGCGGTGAAGCCGAGTTTGTTTTCTTGCTTATCCATGGTGAATTGCCTTCCTATAATAAAATTGCATTTGATTCAAGTGCTTGATATTAAATGTAACATAACTTCCCAAACTATGCAACATTTGTTTACATAAATTTTATTAATGTTGACCATAAACTTTTATGGGGGCAGGGTCAAGGGTGGGCAATGGCGGCCGAAAATCAAACCTGATCTTAGTTCTAGGGCTAAATAACGGTTTTCCCATCCCTGACCGAAAAAGATTACAATCAAGCGAAAGGTCAAGAATCGATCGCCATCGAGCGAGGAGTGAATATGCGCGCCTTACTGATTTATCCCGTTTTTCCGCCGACTTTCTGGTCTTATAACAAAATTCTGGAATTAGTTGATCGCAAAGTCTTACTTCCTCCCCTGGGTATGGTGACGGTGGCGGCGATTTTACCGCAGCAATGGGAATTTAAACTGGTTGATCGCAATATTCGGGCGGTGACAGAAGCAGAATGGGATTGGGCCGAAATAGTGATTCTTTCGGGCATGATTGTGCAACGTCAAGATTTAATCGAGCAAATTCACGAAGCCAAGCAACGGGGTAAACTGGTGGCTGTGGGTGGTCCCTATCCCACTTCTATCCCCCACGAAGTGGCCGAGGCTGATTTTCTGATCCTCGATGAGGGAGAAATCACCATCCCGATGTTTGTGGAAGCATTGGCAAGAGGAGAAACTAAAGGTGTTTTCCGCACCACAGAAAAACCCGATGTGACAATTACCCCGATCCCACGCTACGATCTGCTCGATTTTGAAGCTTATGATTCCATGTCGGTACAATTCTCGCGCGGATGTCCCTTCCAGTGCGAATTTTGCGATATTATCGTTCTCTACGGTCGTAAACCCCGCACCAAAACCCCCGCACAATTATTAAAAGAATTAGATTATCTCTACGAGTTAGGTTGGCGCCGGGGCGTGTTCATGGTGGATGATAATTTTATTGGCAACAAGCGCAACGTTAAATTACTCCTCAAAGAATTAAAAGTTTGGCAAGAAGAACACCAGTATCCTTTCCGGTTTAACACGGAAGCATCGGTAGATTTAGCCGCCGATCCCGAATTAATGGAAATGATGGTTGATTGTTACTTTGATGCCGTCTTTTTAGGTATTGAAACCCCCGACGAAGAAAGTTTACAATTAACCAAAAAATTCCAAAATACCCGTAGTTCGTTAACCGAGACGGTAGAAAAGATTATTAAAGCCGGATTGCGCCCTATGGCGGGATTTATCATCGGTTTTGATGGCGAGAAAAAAGGAGCGGCCGATCGCATCATTAATTTTGTCGAAGAAGCGGCCATTCCCACGGCTCTATTTGGAATGTTACAAGCTTTACCCAATACCGCCCTATGGACTCGCTTGGAAAAAGAAGGACGACTACGATTAACGGGGAAACAGGACATTAACCAAAGTACCCTGATGAATTTCGTTCCCACTCGGCCGATCGAAGATATTGCCACGGAATATATTGAAGCCTTCTGGAAATTGTACGATCCGGAGGTATTTCTTGATCGCACCTATCGCTGTTTCCTGAAATTAGGCGCACCTAAAGCGAAACCAGCCTTTAAACTGCCTCGCCGGGCCGATCTCTATGCCCTAGCGGTAATTATCTGGCGACAGGGCTTTAAACGTTCCACTCGCTGGAAATTCTGGCAGAATTTATTCGGTATTTTGCGCCATAATCCCGCCAATGCCGAACACTATATCACTGTCTGCGCCCACAACGAGCATTTCCTGGAATACCGTCAGATTGTTCGGGATGAAATTATGGCACAATTAGCCGAATTTCAACGCCAAGAGGCATTAACATCGGAAAAAACCGCCATAGCGGCCTAATTAGGGTATGCTGAAAAAGTTTTTCCTGGGGGCAGGGTGTGGGGTGTGGGGTGTGGGGTGTGGGGTTTTACCGGTTTTGAGGGGGCCAATTACCTAATTTTCAGGAAAAAAGTCCCGGAATTTTCCCCCTGATCACTCC
>NZ_JASJFF010000055.1:0-3035 GCF_030065435.1 Microcystis sp. M53603_WE2 | reverse complement strand
TAAATTAAAAATAGATTTTAGGTTCGATCCCCCCTTAGTCCTAGGGTTGATTCATAGTAGGGTTGATTCATGAATCAACCCTACCCTTAGTCCCCCCTTGATAAGGGTGGTGTCTGATAATTTTTAACGCCTACCTACTTACCAAAAAGCTTTAAAATATGTTGAGAGGAAGACTGGTTATTCTCTGGGGTTCACCAGAGAATGTCCCGATCAGCGAAAAAATCAAGGGGAAAATGGGCAGTATTTTAAGTGTGGCGCCGATGATGGATTATACCGATCGCCATTTTCGCTATTTTTTGCGACAAATTAGCCGTCGTCCCCTTCTCTACACGGAAATGATCACGACGATGGCGATCAAACACGGCGATCGCTATAAGTTGCTGGGGTTCTCCCTAGCAGAAAAACCTCTAGCTTTACAGTTAGGGGGTGATAATCCCTATCTTTTGGCAGAATGCGCTAAAATAGCCGAAGATATGGGTTATGACGAGGTAAATCTCAATGTGGGTTGTCCTAGTTCTCGGGTAAAAGAGGGCAATTTCGGCGCTTGTTTGATGGCTAACCCGGAATTAGTCGCTAGGGGAATATCGGCAATGAATCAAGCTGTATCGATTCCCGTGACTGTAAAACAGAGAATTGGCATTGATGATCAGGATAGTTACGAAAATATGGCCAATTTTGTCCGTATTGTTGCGGATGCGGGTTGTCAACGTTTTACCATCCATGCGCGGAAAGCTTGGTTACAGGGATTAAGTCCCAAGGAAAATCGCACCGTTCCCCCCCTACGTTACGATGATGTTTATCGCCTAAAAAATCAGTTTCCCCATTTGTTTATTGAAATTAATGGCGGTATCATTAATTTAGAACAGGCTAGACAACATTTACAATTAGTAGATGCAGTTATGATCGGTCGGGCAGCCTACGATAATCCCTATTTATTTGCCACAGTCGATCGAGATTTTTATGGGGAATCGGTTACTCCTCCTACCCAGGAAGAAGTAATCAAAAAAATGCTTCCCTACATCGATGAGTGGGTGAGTAAAGGTTATAAATTACACCAGATCAGCAAACATCTTTTACAGCTTTTTGCCGGTCAGCCCGGAACTAAGGCCTGGAAGCGTTATATTAGTGAAAATAGCCATTTTCCTGGGGCCGATTCCGGGGTAATCTGGCAAGCTTTACAGCAGGTGAACTCCCTAAATGATCTGGCTAATCTGTCAATTTCCCATTGATTTATTTTCTTTTCTATGATTACCCAATCCTCAATTACTGCCGGGGTAAAAAATTCAGCTATGGCGGATTTTGTTTATCAACCTCCCCCGGCAGCTATCACAGCTAAACGTATTTTAATTAAACCTAATTTAGGTTATCCTGTGCCTCCACCGGTAACGGTTAGTCTGCCGGTATTAAGTCAAGTTTTGCGGGGATTGAGAGGGGTAAATACTGGGGCAGAAATTATCTTGGTAGAGGGAGTATGTTCGGCTATTTCTTTGAGAGAAATTATCGATATTTTGGGAGTAAAATCTATTCTCGATCCTGGAATAACTATTCTTGATGCTGATAGTTTACCCCAGCAAGAATATCCGAATCTTTCCCCTTTTCCTGTCCGTTTTCCCTCGATGTTTGCCCCTACAATTATCGAAGAAGTGGATTGTCGGATCACGATTGGAACCTTAAAACGCACCCATTTAAAGGATAAACCCCTGATTTCTGCTTCTTTAAAAAATCTCTATGGACTCTTTCCCCGTAGTCATTATAAAGCCCGTAGTCCCAACTCGCGGGGGCAATTACATCGCCCCTCCGTACCGCTAATTTTACAGGATGTTTATTTTTGTATCGGTCATCTTTTTGATGGGGCAGTGGTGGACGCTAATCTCAAATATTTTAGTAGTAATTGGCGACCGGATCGAGGAAAATCTATTCCTGTCGGTCAGGTGTTTTGGGGTGATGATATGATTAGCGTGGATCGCAGTGCTTGTCTGTTAGGTGATGAACCGATGCCAAGTTATTTAGATGCGATCGATTTGCTTCGTTCTCAACTTTTAAACGGAACTAATTAGGGTTTGCTGAAAAAGTTTCTTGGTGGGGTTAGGAGTCGGTCGCCGGTCGTCAGGAGGGGAAGTCAGAATAAAAGAATGACCTCGCGCAATCCTGTTTAAAAAATATACAGGAGAGTGGGGATCACTGGAGCGGGGTAGGGTTGATTCATGAATCAACCCTACCTGGAATCAACCCTACCTGGAATCAACCCTACCTGGAATCAACCCTACCTGGAATCAACCCTACCTGGAATCAACCCTAGGAGCGGGGGAGGGGAACAGTCTATAACTGGGTTTTTACGGAAGCGATCGAGGTAGGGTTTGGCATTCTCCAAGATTACCCCATTGTCGAGTGAACTGCTCTTTAGGTTGCCCAAAAACCCCCCTCGGTGAAGATGTCAAGCGTCTATCCAGATGCTGCCGTCTTCGATGCGAAGGGGATAAACGGGTAAAGCTTGGGGTTGAGAAACTGCCGCCATCGCTTTGTTAACCACAGGGGGCCAGGTAATCCAGTCTTTGACAGCACCACTACAGAGATCAAACGAACTACGATGCCAGGGACAAACGATCGCGCCGTCCTCGGTAATTTTGCCCTTCGTCATCGATAATTTTAAATGAGGACAAAGATTGCCAACGGCGTGGAATTGACCGTTATTGTTAATCAAGAGAATGGAACTGTCCCCCACTTTTACCAATTGACGGGCGCCGGGGGCAAGGGAATCTACAGATAATACTTTTGTCCAACTCATATTTTTCTTTAACCGAGGGAGAGATCGAGAATGGTTTCGGGGTAATTTTGGGCAATAATATCCTGTTTAGCCCATTGTTGGTAATCTTGCAACAATTGACTCATTAAACGCTGTTTAATCCGCAATAAAACCCCTTTTAAGAGACTATTGCCGGTGATTTCTAACAGCGGACGCGGGGTTAACCATAATGGCGGTGGTAGGGCGACTTTCACCTCAAGATTGGCTTTTCCCGCTAGATAGGTTTGATTAT
>NZ_JASJFF010000596.1:0-14212 GCF_030065435.1 Microcystis sp. M53603_WE2 | reverse complement strand
GCCGAGGAACTATTAACTAATAAAAAAGAGCGGGCCGAGCATATTATGCTAGTGGATCTAGAACGTAATGATCTAGGTAGAGTTTGTGAATGGGGATCGGTTCATGTGGATGAATTACTGACGATCGAGCGTTATAGTCACGTTATGCACTTGGTCAGTAATGTTCAAGGAAAATTAGATAAAAAGTATCATGCTATTGATTTAATTAAAGCTCTTTTCCCCGGGGGAACAATTACCGGTTGTCCGAAAGTTCGTTGTCTAGAAATTATCGAAGAATTGGAACCGGTGCGACGCAATTTATTCTATGGTTCCTGTGGCTATATTGACCTACGGGGTCATTTAGATTTGAATATTCTCATCCGTACCCTATTAATGACTGCTCAAGGGAATTTAAACACCGTTTGGGGACAGGTGGGAGCGGGAATAGTTGCCGATAGTGATCCCGAAAAAGAATGGTTAGAATCCCTTCATAAAGCTGAAGCACAATTAATCGCTTTACGTTCTTTTTAATTTTTGATTTCAACAAACTAACCTATTGTTGCATCTTGCATGAGTGCCTTTTGCATGAGTGCCTATCCTAACCAAGAAATTAATTTGGCAGGACTACTTACTTTTTACCTTATCTGCTATTTTGTAGGATAGCTTCCGATCTTGAACCCTATTCATGAATCAAATTTCTATCGCTGTTACTTTTTTTCTTAGTTTATTCTTGACCTCGCTTCCCTTTTTACTTTTCGGGGCAGCCGTTTCCAGTTTTTTGCTGGTTTTCGTCAATAAACAGCGATTAGCGGCGATATTTCCCCGTAATCGACTGTTAGGAGCGATCGTTGGCAGTACAATCGGATTAATCTTACCGGTCGGACAATACGGCACGATTCCCGTCGCTAGAAGATTCTTATTAGAGGGAGTACCCCCAGGGGTGGTGTTTAGCTTTCTCACCGCTGCACCTACCCTAAATATCGTCACTCTTTGGCTAACTTGGCAGACTTTCACCTATTCTAGTATTTTCTTCTATCGATCGCTTTCGGTCTGGTTAATGGCAATTGTTATCGGTACTCTCTTTAGTTTCTACCGGGAAAAACCCCGCACCGATAGCGAAATTCCCCTAGAATCGAGTTTAGTTCTTTCCGGTAGTTTTTTACCGGAGGAAGCAGCCAGTCAACCCCTACAAAGAGTCGGCAGTCTTGTTTATGAGTATAAAGCTAGAGATAGGCAAGCTTGGCCAATTTCTGTGCAGTTATTTCTCGATAACTTTATCGATGAAGCGCTGGAATTAGGGGGATTATTAATTATAGGCTGTGCGATCGCTAGTGTCTTTCAGCTATTATTACCTCAGAGTCAATTAATTGCCTGGGGGAATACTGCCGTTACTCAAATTCTCGTGCAGTTGTTTTTAGGTGTCACCCTTTCTGTTAATGCCAGTCTTAGCGCTTTTGTCCCCGGTTCTTTAATTACTAATCTGTCCCTGGGTTCCACTCTAGCTTTTTTACTGGTCGCTTCCCTCATTGATATTAAAGCTTTTATCCTCCTCCTATCAGCTTTCCGTCCTAAAATCGTCCTTTATTTCGGAATTTTATGCCTGTTAATGACTTTTTTAGTGGCTCTGATCCTCAGTTTTTATCTAGGTTGAATTTCTTCCGGGTCAGAAAAATTTTTTCTTGACAAAAGCCTCTTGACATGATACTATATTCATAATGGAAAATCCGTGCGCCTACAAGCCCTATTTTCCCAAGCATTTAAACTCTAACTCATCCTGATTCTGCTTGCCGGAGTTGCGACAACATAGTTTTATAGTTCTCACTCCACCCACCTACTGAGAGGTTCAATAAGCATCTTTTCGATGAATACTACTCAATATGATAATCAGCATTTCTTGATCTTGAATTTTGTAAATGATGCGATAATCTCCTATTCTAATTCGGTAGGTTTCATCATATCCTTTGAGTTTCTTGACTCCGCTAGGACGAGGTGTATCGGTAAGTAGTCTAATGGCAGTAATTAAGCGTTCGCGTTGTTGTTTGGGTAAGTTGTTTAGTTGTTTTTGAACTGGTTTCGGAATAATAACTCTGTAGTTCACGCTTGAGTTGTCTCATATTCTTCGAGGGTTAGATAGTCTCCTGCTTGATAAGCTGATTCAGAAGCGATTATGTTAGCTTGCTCTTCTTCTGTAATTTCTATTGCAGTATGTCGTTCTTTGATAAAGAGCAAAAAGTCAAGTAATTCAGTCAAAAGGGTGTCAGGTGTCTGCTCGATTTCTTTAATTAGTTGTTCTTTGAGTGTCATAGCTTTATCAGTAATCAGTAATCAGTAATCAGTCATCAGTTATCAGTGATTAATTCCATCATAGTCCATCATTCAATCATTCCAATCATAGTCGATGATTAGGTGGTGGGTTACTGGACTAGGTAATAGGTGTAGGGGTAATTCATGAATTACCCCTACAATAGGCTACGTTTTTCTGGATGTTGTCAAAATTTTCTCTTGACAAAAGCCCCTTGACATGATATTATATTCATAATGGAAAAGCCGTGCGCCTGCGAACCCCATTTTCCCAAGCATTTAAACTCTAACTCATCTTAATTCTGCCTGCCGGAGTTGCGACAACATAGTTTTATAGTTCTCCATAATTGTTTGGCTATCGGGATGATTTTTCCCTAATACTTGGGTAGCAATCTTAATCGCTTCTCGATAGAGAGGTTCCGCTTCTGTGTATCTGCCTTGGGAATAGTACAATGCTGCTAAATTGTTGAGGGAAGTTGCCACATCGGGATGATTGTCTCCTAAGAGTCGTTTTCTCAAATCTAATGCTTCTAGATAGAGAGGTTCTGCTTCTGTGTACCTGCCTTGGGAATTGTACAATCCTGCTACATTGTTGAGGGAAGTTGCCACATCGGGATGGTTTGCTCCTAATAGCTGTTCTGTCAGAGAAAGGGAGCGCTTATACAGGGGTTCTGCTTCTGCGTACCTGCCTTGGCATCGGTATAATAGTGCTAAATTGTTGAGGGAAACTGCCACATCAGGATGGTTTTCTCCTAATCGCTGTTCCCGCAGAGAAAGGGAGCGCTTATACAATGGTTCCGCTTCCGCGTATCTGCCTTGGCATCGGTATAATTCTGCTAAATTATTGAGACTGGTAGCAAAATGGGGATGGTTTTCTCCTAATAGCTGTTCCCGCAGAGAAAGGGAGCGCTTATATAATGGTTCCGCTTCCGCGTATCTGCCTTGGTATCGGTATAATTCTGCTAAATTATTGAGACTGGTAGCAAAATGGGGATGGTTTTCTCCTAATAGCTGTTCCCACAGAGAAAGGGAGCGCTTATACAATGGTTCCGCTTCTGCGTATCTGCCTTGGCATTGATATAATGCTGCTAAATTATTGAGACTGGTAGCAACATCGGGATGGTTTTCTCCTAATAGCTGTTCTGTCAGAGAAAGGGAGCTCTTATACAATGGTTCCGCTTCTGCGTATCTGCCTTGAGAATAGTACAATGCTGCTAAATTGTTGAGGGAATCTGCCACATCGAGATGATTTTCTCCTAAGCGAGTTCGAGTTGCGGTTAAACAAGCTTGACAGTAAGGTTCAGCAATAGCATACAATCCTTGTCCATTATAATAACGAGCTAAACCCATATAGGACTCGGCTAAATCCTCATCAGCGATATATTCTGGATATTCCCTGACAGCTTGTTGAATATGGGGAATTAAGGGAGTCAGATTTTGAATAATATCTAGAGTGGGAGTTTCGGGGACTGTTCTCGATGTATCTGTCATCACCGTACAATAACGACTTTTTGCGGTATTGGCTATCTCGGAACCTTCTAATTTTTCCCGTAGATAAAGACGGATGAGAGGGTGCAGTTGATACCATTCATTGCCTAAAGATTTCAGCAAATTAAGCTTAACCAAGCTATCGGTTAACCATTTTTCTATCTCGTCTTTAGCTTCATCAGAAAATAAACTGATGATTAAGTGCTTGGGAAAAGGTGCCGAAGCAAATAAACTGAGACAAAGAGCTAATTTTTGTTCTTCTGTTTCTAACAGTTGCCAACTGAGATCGAGAATTGTTTTAATACTGCGGACTTCCTCCTTATCAGAGTTGAGATATTTTAAGCCTTTTTTGGGGAATTTTTCCTTGATATTTGCTAAAGTTTCAGTGGTTGCTTGTCTCAGAAAACTGCCTAGTAATTGTAATCCTAGAGGCAAATATCCTAAACACTGACAAAGTTGCTTGGCTGCCTCTAACTCCGCGGTTAGACGTTCTTTTCCTAAGTAGGTTTGCAGTAAATCTAAAGCTTGCGCTGCTGTGAGAACATCTAAGTTTATCGTTGATAGCGATACCCCTAAGTAACTAAAGCGAGTGGTAATTAAAACCCGAAAACGAGATTCTTTTCCTGATGGTAGATAAGATGTAATTTGGTCGTAGTCACGCACATCATCAAAAATAATTAAAGCATTTCCCTCGGGCCAATTTTGCCAACAGTAACGCACTCGTTCACTTAAGGTTCCCTGATTGGGGATGTTTAAACCCAGGTATTCTCTGGCAAAAAATAAAATAGCCAAACCGGGGTCACTGTTAAGGACATTTATCCAACAAATACCCGCAGGATAATCCCCTTTATGTTGCCAAGCATACTGTAAAGCTAATTCAGTTTTTCCCGAACCTCCCATCCCACTTAAAACAATTGGGGAAGATTGCTGAAAAGCTTGATGAATCCGGGATAATTCCTGTTCTCTACCAACAAAGTTAACTGCTGTTCCTGGTAAATTATAGGGATCATGAACGGTATTTTTATCGGTAAATAGCTGATTATAGTTGGTAGCTTGGGTTGAATTTTCTGTTAAAAATAACCGCAGGAAAAACCAAGAATTTAAATCTGGCATATAGAGAATAACTTTGTTAGTAAAATCATGATTCATCCACCAAATTTGTCGGAGATTAAAGCGAGCTAAATTTTCTCGATTGAAATTAATTAATTGCAAGGCATCTACTAGGGAAGCATCAGAAAAAGCGGTTTCAAAACCAGTAATTGATACTACTCCCGACTCCAATTCTGCCAATTGTGTTAACAAGAAGTTCAAGACAAAAGAGGGTTTTTCCCATCTTGGTAAGACAATTTTATGAAAAATAATGCCTTGTTCTTGCAGTTTATTCTCTAATTCTCTAACTACTTGCTGACGGGAAAAATCATCATAAAATTCCACCCTAGCTAAACCTCTAGATGGTCTTCGTCCCCACAATAGCAAACGAGCTGCCGTATGGGAAATAGTACCCGGTTCTAACTCCGATTGATTAGTTTGATTAACTTGATGTACCACCGGGGACACCTCCATCGGGACCAGTAGGAATATGACCTTGAGCATTTAAAATATCAACCACAAGGGGATGCACCATAAAGCATCTTTCCCCGTCTCCATCTACTTCTTGAATCGCTCGATCATTTAATAAAGCGTATAATACTTCATTGGGAATTTGTGCTTCCGGATTAGCATCATAAATTCGTTTTAACAATAATACCTTATCCCCATAACTAACATGATCGATATCATAAGGATTTTGACCTAAACGTCTTTCATATTCTGTTCTTAAACTGCGAATTGCCCTGCTAATATGACTAGACATGATCAGATTTTGTTGATTGACAATTGCTTCATCAGAAGCTTCTCTAACTAAATAAAATAAATCTCTGATATTGCCACCAGAGGCAATAATAACCCGCTCTATTTGTCCATCTTCAAATAAATTAGATTTAACTCTTGCTTCTAAAACTTTTCTCACTGCTTCCCGTCCTTTTTGGTTAGGAGTATGATCTTTTTGGCAAAAAACTGGAGTATCGGGAATCAGGAGATTATGGTCAAAAGTGAGGTTAATCCCAGGAGATGAATTATACAATCCAATCGGAATATTAAAAATAATGTGAATGTCTAAATCTTTGAAAATGTTAGAATAGTTTAAAAATAAATCCCTGACCGCTTCTTGTGAAACACCAGCTTTATCGAAGTCTTCTCCAATAATTAACCAGCTTCTCTGCATAGTTTCCTGTAAGTTCTGATTACACTCTTTCAGGAGTTGATTAGCAATATTAATTAAATCTCTGGAACGGGAAAGACGGTATTCAACAACTTTTTTCTCTCGCGAGGAAGCAAACCGGAATTCTCCCTTGAGAGAGGCAAAAAGTCCGAGAATTTTATTCCAGAAAGAATCTTCCTTTACTCCCGCTCCTGCTTCCGTTTTGATTTGACTTTCTCTGGTTTCCTTGCGGGTAAATTCTTCAGAACTAAACCAATCCCAAAGCTTTTGTAAATTTTCATCACTGGGTTGTCGAGAAATTTTAGCGGTTTTCTCAACAATTTCCACCACCATAAAGAGAAACACATCAAGGGGACTGAAATTAATCGCATCGAGTTCACTTAAAACACTAAATCGCAGGGGTTTAAAATGCTGTTTAATCTCATGATCATTAATTAAACGAGTTAATTCTGTCGATTTGCCTACCCCCGTGTGTCCCATTAAACAGGCTTTGTAATATTGTTGCGTATCTATGACCCGTTTTAACCCTAATTTTAGACGCTGAATTTTATCTTCCCCTCTCACCTTATTCATTTCTTCTCGATAAAAAGCATCTATTTCCTTCTGAGTTAATAGGGGTTCAGGAGATATAGTTAAATGGATTTCATCAAGAGTAGTCGCAGGTTCAAAGCGAGTCAGAGAGGCGTGTTGCATAGAGACAGGAAAAATCATTCTCTGGAGATACTTTTTATTATATAAGTAGCTGGTTATAATTAAATTAAAAATGGATTTTAGGTTCGATCCCCCCTTAATCCCCCCTTAATAAGGGGGGCATCTGAAAGTTTTTAATACCCACCTAATTATTCAGCAAACCATATTTAAGCGGGAAAAATCCCTTTTTGTGTAGTCTGTGATACTGTTTTTAGGATTGAGATCGTCTAAGGTCAAAGAAATTGCTTCTAGGGTTCCGATTTAAACTTCTTTAAATGTCAGGTCCGAGAGGAGCAAGCTAGTCTTAAATGAGCGGATCAAAAATTTTTTCCGTCTAAGCTGGCTACACGGCGGGATAAAAGCCCGGGAGACTTTAAGGATAACTGTTTTGAGGCAGTATCTTTGAAGACTCCCGGGTTATTGTATTTTGAGGTAAAATAATGTCCGAGGAATCTACTTTTCAACCCCCTCATGTAACTGAAGCTCAACAGGCCTTAGAAAAAGAACGCCATTTGCCCCTAACCGGTTGGCAACAGGAAGTTTCCCAGGGGTTAACCTACGGTTTAGAGGCGGCCGATAGTATTCGCGATCGCAGTATTCCCACCTTTTCCAGGGGTGAGTTACCCCACTATGCGGGAATTAACACCTTTATGAAGGCTCCCTATTTGGAAGATGTGCGGAATGTGGGCAATTATGACGTGGCAATCGTGGGTGTTCCCCATGATTCGGGGACAACTTACCGACCCGGAACTCGTTTTGGTCCCCAGGGAATTCGGCGGATTTCGGCTCTTTATACACCCTACAATTTTGAATTAGGGGTAGATTTGCGCGAACAAATTACGCTCTGTGATCTGGGGGATATTTTCACCATTCCTGCTAATAATGAAAAGTCCTTCGATCAAATCTCGAAGGGGGTTGCCCATGTTTTTAGTTCCGGCGCATTGCCGATTATTTTAGGGGGTGATCATTCTATTGGTTTTCCGACGGTGCGCGGTATTTGTCGGCATTTAGGGGATAAAAAAGTCGGTATTATTCACTTTGATCGCCATGTGGATACCCAGGAAACAGATTTAGATGAACGGATGCACACTTGCCCCTGGTTTCATGCCACCAATATGAAAAATGCTCCTGCTAAAAATCTCGTCCAATTAGGGATTGGTGGTTGGCAAGTTCCCCGTCAAGGTGTTAAAGTTTGCCGCGAGCGGGCCACTAATATTTTGACCGTCACCGACATTGTGGAACGAGGCATTGATGCGGCCGCCGAATTTGCCTTAGAACGAGCTTTAGATGGTACGGATTGCGTTTGGATTAGTTTTGATATTGATTGCATTGATGCCGGTTTTGTCCCCGGTACAGGTTGGCCAGAACCGGGGGGTTTATTACCCCGTGAAGCCTTAGCTTTATTGGGTAAAATTATCCAAAAAGCTCCCATTTGTGGCATGGAAGTGGTGGAAGTTTCCCCTCCCTACGATATTAGTGATATGACCTCTTTGATGGCTACCCGTGTTATTTGTGATGCCATGGCCCATCTGGTTATTTCAGGTCAATTACCGCGTAAAGAAAAGCCCTATTATATTCATCCTGATGCCAATCTGGCCGTTGACGAACCCTGGCAGTAATTTCCTATGCACGAAACTGATATGACCAAGGCGTTAATTATGACAGTTCGAGATTGGTATGATAGCCAACCTGAAAAGCTCAAAATTGAAAAAATTCATCTCATGGTTGGTGAATTTACCTGTGTCGAACCAGTCAGTTTACAATTTGCCTTTGAAGTTCAAACTGCCAATACTTTTCTGGCTGGCGTGGAATTAGCGATTAAAAATATTCCCCTAATTGCTTATTGTCATTGCTGTCAAAAGGATTATCAACCCCAAATTGGCCAGCAATATTCCTGCCCAACTTGTCGATCGCCGATGGAGGATATTCGTTCAGGTCGAGAGTTAAAAATTGACCACATTGAATATTCTTTAGATTCTTAAACAAAGTTGGGCGATCGCTTCTACAAGTTCGATGATCAATTATTCATTCTCAACTAAAATGCACCAAACTTTTGACGCGGCCCTAGAAATTAATCTACTTCATGCCAATCAAGCAGGAGCCGATCACAACCGGGAACATTTTGACGAGTGGGGCATCACCTGTTTAAACCTGATGAGTAGTCCTGGTGCGGGTAAAACTGTATTATTGGAAAAAACCCTCGCAGCCTTAAAAGATCAATTAAAAATGGCTGTTATTGAAGGCGATATGACTACAGAACTAGATGCAGAGCGCCTGAGACAATATGGAGTTCCGGTAATTGCCATTAATACAGGTCGCTCCTGTCACTTAGATTCCAAAATGGTAGCTGGGGGAATTCATCGTTTCAAAGAAGATTATAACCCCAAAGAGTTTGATTTATTGTTGGTGGAAAATGTGGGAAATTTAGTTTGTCCCGCCGAATTTGAGGTAGGGGAACACGCTAAAGTTGCTCTATTAAGTATTACTGAAGGAGAAGATAAACCCCTCAAATATCCAATTATGTTTCAAGAAGCGGATTGTCTGATTATTACCAAATTAGATCTGGCTCCTTATTTAGAGATTGATTTACAACGTTTAGAAGCAAATGTTCGTTCTATGAATCCCGATGTAAAGATTATCGCTCTTTCTGCTCAAACAGGAGAAGGTTTAGAAGACTGGTTAAATTGGCTAAAAAGCCAAGTCAATATTCCGAGGTTTTTGAATTGTTAATCAGTAACAGTTTTTGAGATTTATTTCTGTTTTACTAGCTGTCATCTCTAAAGGCTATTACCTATGAAACGGCGCCATTTTTTCTCCTTACTTCTCGTTTTTTTTAGTAGCTTACTCCTGACCATTAGTTGCAATCAAGCTCCTCAGCAAACCCCCAATGCAAGTAGTTCTCTGAGTAATACTGCCCCGATTGTCATTGGTTATAGTAACTGGGCCGGTTGGTGGCCATGGGCGATCGCTGAAGAAGAGGGATTATTTGCTAAAAATGGGGCTAATGTTCAAATGAAATGGTTTGATGGTTATCTTGAATCCTTACAAGCTTTGGCCGCCGGACAATTAGATGGAAATAGTCAAACTCTCAACGATACAATCGCTTTTGCGGGAGATGCAGTGAATGGTCAAGTTGCTGTTTTAGTTAATGATAACTCGTCAGGAAATGACAAAGTTATTGTCACAGAAGAGATTAAAACTATTCAAGATTTAAAAGGCAAAAAAGTTGCAGTCGAAGAAGGCGTTGTCGGTGATTTTCTCCTCAGTTTAGCTCTAGAAAAAGAAGGAATGAGCCGTAAAGATGTGCAAATTGTCCCCATGGAAACAGGGGCTGCTGCTGCCGCTTTTGCATCGGGAAAAGTAGATGCAGTTGGTGCTTTTCCACCTTTTTGGTCAACAGCCCTTAAAAGAAAAGGTTCTAAAGAATTAATTAGTTCCAAAGCTTTTCCCGGTGCTATTCCCGATTTATTAGTTGTCAGTGCCAAATTAATCAAAGAAAAACCAGAACAGGTTCAGGCTCTTGTCAAAACCTGGTTTGATGTTCGAGAGTTTATGGCTAAAAATCCCCAAAAAGCCGATGAGATTATGGCCAAGCGTGCCGGCATTAGCCCAGAAGAATTGGCCTTATATAAAGAGGGAACGAAGTTTTTCACCTTAGAAGAAAACCTAGAAGCTTTTAGTCCGGGGAAAACCATAAAAAATATGCCCTTTGCCGCTCAAAAAATGGCTGGTTTTATGATGGAAGTTGGCTTTATTAAAAAAGTCCCCGATCTAACAACCATTTTAGAGCCCAAATTTGTCAAGTCGTTGGCAAATCAAGACAAAAAATCCTAATTAGTCCCTCGATCATTGACTTCAAGAATTGTTTGATAACTGGGTGATATTGGCTATCAAAATTATTCTTTTCTTTGGCAAATCCCATGACCACAACACCTAAAACGCTTCCTCAAAGCACTTTTTGGCGGATTACCGAGGATATTCCCGAATCCCTCAAATGGACTTTAATGGTTTCCTCTATTATTGTCCCGCTTATTTTCTGGTTACTAATCTCTAGTTTTGCGGGCATTGAATCCGTATTTTTGCCTTCTCCTTTAGCCGTTATTCAGGCCTTAGGAAAATTGGCAGAACAGGGCTTTTTAATTCAAGATACTATTACCAGTTTTTTACGAGTAGTTGGGGGCTTTTTTTTGGGAGGATTGTTTGCTATTCCCCTGGGGATTTTAATGGGAACTTTTCCGAGTATTCGTAGTTTAATGGAACCGATCATTGGCGTTGTACGTTATATGCCCGCTCCTGCTTTTATTCCCCTATTGGTTATTTATTTGGGTATTGGAGAAACATCAAAGATTATGCTCATTTTTATCGGGACAATTTTCTTTAATACCCTGATGATTATGGATGCAGTTAAGTTCATTCCCCGTGAATTGATCGAAGTAACTTATACCCTTGGAGGAACTCGAAAACAGGTTTTATTTAAAGTGATTACTCCCTATATTATTCCTAATGTTATCGATACTTTTCGTGTTAATATGGCAGCCGCCTGGAATTTGGTAGTGGTGGCGGAATTGGTGGCGGCCGATAATGGATTAGGCAAACGGATTTTATTGGCCCAGAAATTTCTGAGAACCGATGAAATTTTTGCCTGTTTAATTGTCCTGGGAATTATTGGCTTTGCCCTAGATTTAAGTTTTCGTTTGTTTTTGCAGTGGACTTGTAAATGGTCAATTACTCGTTAACTTAAAAACTCAATAACAGAGTTGATTATGTCACCAATAAAGTTATTTTAATGATAAGAGAAGAACCTTAATGCACTTAGAAATTACTCAACTCAATAAAATTTTCACCACTAAACGAGGTGCTGTGGTCGCTCTGAAAGATATTAATTTACACGTTGAAAGTGCTGAATTTGTCTGTGCGGTCGGGGCCTCTGGTTCGGGAAAATCAACTTTGTTGCGAATGATTGCGGGTTTAGAGCTGCCCACTTCCGGCAAAATTACCGTTGATGGTGTTGAAGTGACAGGGCCGGGAGCCGATCGCGGCATGGTTTTCCAAAATTATACACTCTATCCCTGGATGACGATCCAAAAAAATGTTGAATTTGGCTTAAAACTACAGGGATTATCGACAAAAGAATGCTGGGAAGTGGCCTGTTATTATCTGGATATTGTCGGTTTAACTCAATTCGCTAATGCTTACCCCAGAGAACTATCGGGTGGGATGAAACAACGGGTAGCGATCGCCCGCTCTCTTGCCTGTCATCCCAAAGTTTTATTAATGGACGAACCCTTTGCAGCTTTAGATGTACAAACCAAAGAAAGAATGCACGAATATTTAATTGAAATTTGGCAAAAAATTAGGTGTAGTATTTTAATGATTACCCATGATGTGGATGAAGCGGTTTTTTTAGCTCAACGTATTTATGTTTTGAGTGCTAGGCCCGGGACTATACAACGGGAATTAACAATTAATTTACCCCTAGATCGTAATCATAAAATTAAACGACAAGCTCAGTTTTATGACTATACCGATGAAATTTACGGCCTACTACGGGGTGAGAAATCCTAGAAAAAACTAGGGATGATCAAGAGTAGTCCCGGGTTGAAAACGAATTAGAGCAGCAAAAATCATCCTCAAACAGCGATCGCTCGTTGCTGCCGCAAAACCTAGATAAGGTTTGCTGAATAAATCTAAAAACCTTGTTGGGTAAGACTTTTAGACTTTTTGTCAATCAAAAAGTGCCAGCCCTTGCAGTGATCGGGGGGGAAATTTAGGCACTTTTTCCCTGAAAATTAGGTATTGACCCCCTAAAAAACCCTACACCCCATACCCCACACCCCACACCCTGCCCCACGAAAAACTTTTTCAGCAAACCCTAGATAAATGATAGAACAGTTGTTCAACCATTAAGATTTGGTGATAATCCCGGGCAAGTGTGATCTAAAGTACAGCTTTTTTTGGGAAAGTTTCTCCATCGGTGCTGCCTTGGGGCGCAAATATGATAGAATGGGGGTAAATTGATACAAAACTTTACTTCAAGGTGAATCTATGCCGTTTACGATCGAATCAGCGCGGAGCATTTTCCCCAACACGCTATCAGCGGATGTGGTTCCTGCCACGATTGCGCGTTTCAATCAGCTGAATACCGAAGATCAACTAGCCTTGATTTGGTTTGCCTATCTAGAAATGGGCAAAACCATCACCGTTGCCGCCCCCGGCGCTGCTAGTATGGTGTTTGCCGAAAAAACCATGAATGAAATTCGGCAGATGTCACCCCTGCAACAGTCGCAGGTGATGTGCGACTTAGCCAACCATGCTGACACCCCGATTTGTCGTACCTATGGCACTTGGTCTGCTAATATCAAGCTGGGATTCTGGTATCAATTAGGACAATGGATGGAAGATGGCAGTGTTGCCCCAATTCCCAAGGGTTATGAACTATCTGCTAATGCTACCGCCGTTTTAGACGGGATTAAAAAATTAGAGTCGGGACAACAAATCACCGTTCTGCGGAATTGTGTGGTCGATATGGGCTATGATCCGAAGAAACTGGGCGATTATAACCGTATTTCCGAACCCGTGGTTCCTCCCCAAAATATTGCCGAACGGACCAAAGTTAGCATTGAAGGCGTTACCAATGCCACCGTCCTCAACTATATGGACAACCTCAACGCTAATGACTTTGATGTATTAATTGAATTATTCACCCCTGACGGCGCTCTGCAACCACCTTTCCAACGTCCCATCGTCGGTAAAGAGGCAGTATATCGCTTTTTCCGCGAAGAATGCCAAAATTTGAAATTAATCCCCGAATGCGGTGTAGTGGAACCCGCCGATGACGGTTTTACTCAGATTAAAGTGACGGGAAAAGTACAAACCCCCTGGTTTGGTGCGGGTGTGGGTATGAATATGGCATGGCGCTTCCTCCTAACTCCTGATAATAAAATTTTCTTCGTAGCGATCGATTTATTAGCTTCTCCGAAAGAATTATTAAACTTTGCCCGTGGCTAAATAGCTACTGAGAGAAATCATTAAAAATTCTGATGAAACTTATTAGAGTTCCTTGTCAAGTGAACTCTTTTTTTTATACAATTAAAAGGCTGACTTAAAAAAATTGGTAAATACACCGGTTTCTTCTCCGATCTAGGTAAGAATAACTAAACAATCATTCTTACAGATGTGGGCGAAAAGAGTCGAGGTAGTTCAAAAACCCAAAATTATCATCCCTAAAACTAAAATCATGCCTATGAGTGAAATAATTTGGTCAGATACCGAACAAGAAATTGCTCAAACTGCTTTCCAAAAAGCCTATCAGCGAGAAACTAGCACTTTAATAGAACATATTAAAGAACAGTCTGGTCAGATCACGGTTTTAGATGATATCTGGCAAATGCACGATTATCTAAGCGCCCGACGACATCAGATTGATGGTAAATATGACTATCGCTATACTTCCCTAATTTTTGTCTTTGCTCAACTATTAAAGGAAGGATGGTT
>NZ_JASJFF010000772.1:0-3088 GCF_030065435.1 Microcystis sp. M53603_WE2 | reverse complement strand
AGAAATAGTCAAAAGACTGGGAAGACACCCCAACAAAGCCGAATTAGGAATGTTTGGCGTGATGTGGTCGGAACACTGCTGTTATAAAAACTCCCGGCCGCTGCTCAAACAATTCCCCACCACCGGCGAAAAAATTCTCGTCGGTCCGGGGGAAAATGCCGGAGTAGTGGATTTAGGCGATGGATTGCGATTAGCCTTTAAAATCGAGTCCCATAATCATCCTTCTGCGGTGGAACCCGTACAAGGTGCCGCTACCGGAGTCGGAGGCATCCTGCGGGATATTTTTACCATGGGGGCCCGGCCCATTGCTATCCTCAACTCCCTCCGTTTTGGTAACTTGGAAGATGCCCGCAATCGTCGCATTTTTGCCGGAGTCGTGGAGGGAATAAGTCATTATGGCAATAGTGTCGGCGTTGCCACGGTGGGCGGTGAGATATACTTTGATAATGCCTACAATGGCAATCCCCTCGTTAATGCCATGGCTTTAGGGCTAATGGAAACCGAGGAAATCGTCAAATCTGGGGCAAAAGGTCTAGGAAACCCAGTTTTATACGTTGGTTCTACCACCGGCCGCGACGGTATGGGAGGGGCGAGTTTTGCCAGCGCCGAATTAACCGATAAATCTATGGATGACCGGCCCGCGGTGCAAGTGGGCGACCCTTTTCTGGAAAAATCCCTGATAGAAGCTTGTTTAGAGGCATTTAAGACCGGCGCGGTGGTGGCGGCCCAGGATATGGGGGCCGCTGGGATCACCTGTTCTACTTCCGAGATGGCAGCCAAGGGAGGGGTGGGAATTGAATTAGACCTCGATAAAATCCCCGTCCGGGAAACTGGGATGGTCCCCTACGAATATCTGCTATCGGAATCCCAAGAAAGAATGTTATTTGTGGCAGCATCGGGACGAGAAGGCGAATTAATCGAGATTTTCCATCGTTGGGGACTTCAGGCTGTGGTCGCCGGCCAGGTAATTGCAGAACCGATCGTCCGTATATTATTTAAAGGGGAAATTGCCGCCGAAATTCCTGCCACGGCCCTAGCGGATAATACTCCGATTTATCATCGGGAATTACTGGCAGAACCGCCAGAATACGCCCAAAAAGCTCAATTATGGCAAGATAGCACGATTCCTATTCCCGAATCCTATAACGAGATTTTATTAAAACTGCTTGATAGTCCCTCGATTGCCTCAAAACGCTGGGTTTATCGTCAATATGACCATCAAGTCCAGAATAACACCGTTATTCTTCCCGGAGGAGCCGATGCGGCCGTGATTCGCGTGCGTCCTCTGGGTGCTAATCCCGCAAATTCTCGGCGAGGTGTAGCGGCGACTACAGATTGTAATCCGCGATACGTTTATCTTGATCCCTATAACGGAGCTAAGTTGGCCGTGGCGGAAGCGGCCAGAAACCTTAGCTGTGTTGGTGCTGACCCCATTGCTGTCACGGATAATCTCAATTTCGGAAGTCCAGAGAATTCAATCGGTTATTGGCAATTAGCCACTGCTTGTCAGGGTATTGCTGAAGCTTGTCGGGAAATGAATACACCGGTGACTGGGGGTAATGTCTCTTTGTACAACGAAACCGTTGACGCAGCTGGCAGCCCCCAGTCTATTTATCCGACTCCCGTGATTGGTATGGTGGGATTAGTGCCGGATATAGGGCAAATTTGCGGCCAAGGTTGGCAAAAAGCGGGGGATTTAATCTATCTTTTGGGTTTCTCTTTGCCAACTATCGGCGCTTCCGAATATTTAGCCGTTATTCACGGTTTGGTGACGGGAAAACCGCCGGTAATTGATTTTGAATTAGAAAGAAAGGTACAAGCGGCCTGTCGTCGAGGAATCCGCGCCGGTTGGGTGAAATCTGCCCACGATTGCGCGGAGGGAGGTTTAGCCACTGCTCTGGCAGAATGCTGTATTAGTGGCCAATTAGGGGCGGAAATTGACCTTTCTTGGCAAAATCAAGGCCGTTTTGACGCGGTGTTATTCGGAGAATTAGCTAGTTGCATTATTGTCTCCGTTTCCTCCGAAAATCGGCAAGATTGGGAAGAATACCTAAAGACACAATTAGGAGACTATTGGCAAATAACCGGCAAAGTTAGCGAAAAAAGCGAGAATCTTCGGATTTTTGACTGGAATAAACAACCGGCGATCGATGTTAGTCTAGAAACTATACAGCAAGTTTGGTCAAAAGCGATCGAAAGAAGGCTTTAGGGAAGGAGTCAGGAGACAGGAGACAGGAGACAGGAGACAGGAGTCAGTCCCGATGAAAAAATTTTCACCACCAGAGATGAAAGAGGTTTCCTTCCCTACACCCCACACCCTACACCCTCTTTCTAGTCAGGAGTCGGAAACTTAACCCGGATAACTGATAACTGTTCCCCACCCCTCAAATCCCGATAAATAAGGTGTTAAAAAGAGATTAAGATAAGTTAAGATTTTGTCTCAAAAGTAGCCCCAAGCCCCCACCATCCCATGTCTAGCCATCCCGACTCATCCCTATCCCTGAACCGCGTCGATAAGCCTGAAGAAGCCTGTGGAGTTTTTGGACTCTATGCCCCCGAGGAAGAAGTAGCAAAACTGACCTATTTTGGACTCTATGCCCTGCAACACCGAGGACAGGAATCGGCAGGTATTGCCACCTACGACGGGGAAACGGTGCATTGTTACAAAGAAATGGGCTTAGTTTCCCAAGTTTTTAGCGAAACTGTCCTTAAAACCTTGCCCGGTACTCACGCCGTCGGTCATACTCGTTACTCTACCACCGGTTCTAGCCGTCGGGCCAATGCCCAACCTGCTGTGATCGAAACCCGTTTAGGTAAACTTTCCCTAGCACATAATGGCAATTTAGTCAATACTTTTGAGTTAAGAAATGTATTGGAAAAGCGCGGTTGTGATCTCGTCACCACCACCGACTCGGAAATGATCGCCGTCGCTATCGGCCAGGAAGTGGATAGTGGCAAGGATTGGATACAAGCGGCGATCGATGCCTTTAGCTATTGTAGCGGGGCTTACAGCCTTGTTATCGGCACACCGACGGGAATTATCGGGGCGCGGGATCCCAATGGTGTCAGACCCTTAGTAATTGGGGTT
>NZ_JASJFF010000754.1:0-2826 GCF_030065435.1 Microcystis sp. M53603_WE2 | reverse complement strand
TTTAGGCACTTTTTCCCTGAAAATTAGGTAATTGGCCACCTCAAAACTGGTAAAACCCCACACCCCACACCCCACACCCCACACCCTGCCCCCAGGAAAAACTTTTTCAGCAAACCCTAATTATCAGGATTTTTTGGCAATTGTCCAGAAGGGAAAAGTCTGACTGGGATTGATGATAACTCCCGTGATGCCATTGCGAGCAAAAGCGTATTCCTTGGTTTGCCAAAGGGGAATATAGGGAACTTCATCGGCGAGAATTTCTTGAATTTTGCCAAAAATTTGCTTTCTTTTGGCTGGGTTACTTTCCCGACGGGATTGTGCGATTAATTGATTCATTTCTTGACTATAAAAAAATGAGCCTTGACTTTGCGATCCTCCTTCTTCGCAGCCAGTTTCTGGGGAACCTTTAGCACAATCTAAAAAGGGATAAATATAGTTATCTGCATCCAAAAAATCCGGATACCAATTAGATAGGGCAGTGGTATAAAGTCCCTGGCTAATATTACGGAAAAAGGCCGCTCCTAGGATACTATTGGGTTCAAATTGAATCCTATTATCTAAATCCCGTTTTGATAGGGCTTTCATCACTGCCGCCACGCTGCTGGAAGTAATCGATCCCGAGGAGTGCCAAACTTCTACAATTGCGGGTTTTTCTGGACTATAACCAGCGGCTTTTAGTAATTGTTTAGCTTGCTCTATATTATGGTTGCCATAGCGCTCTTTAAACACCGGTTGTGACTCGGAAAAAGTAGTAGGAATGAGACTAAAAAGAGGGATGCCTTGACCTTGTAAAATGCGCTCATTAAGTAAATCTCGATCGACTAGAGAAGCAATGGCTTGTCGCACTAAAATATTATTGGTGGGTTCACTTTTGAGATTGAGGCTCATAAAGTTAATTGCTGCCCCAGAAGATTCGATGGCTTGCCATTTTTCCTGCGCCGCTTCTGTGCGTAATTTTCTCACTTGAGGAGGCAGTAAAGATTGATAGGCAATATCCACCGCTCCCGTCTGAAAACCGTTAAATAAATTGGCAGGATTCGAGAGATAAATTTGCACATTAACTCCTTTATTTTTGGCTGGTTCTCCCCAATAGCGATCAAAGGCTTCTAAACTAAAAGAATCGCTGGTAACTGCTTTTAATCGATAATGTCCCGTGCCGATAAATTCTTCAGGTTTAAATTTACCCTCGCCAATTTGATAAAATTTGGGTGAAACTGCACAGGCTCCGGGGTAAGCTAAAAGAGCAGGAAAGGCGGCAAAAGGTCTGGTTAATTTAATAGTAATTTCGTCTTCTTTGGTAGCGGTGATTTTATCAATTGTATCCCGGAGAAGAAAGGAAGGTTCGCCACCATTTTTGATAAATCTTTCTAGGGAAAACTTCATCGCCTCCGCGTTAAAAACCGTGCCATCATGAAAGATAACTCCTCGACGTACTGGGATAGTATAAGTCAAACCATCGGGGCTAATTTTGGGTAATTCCGTGGCCAGGAGAGGCTTTAAATTAGTGGTTCCTTCGGCGTAGGTGTAGAGAGTTTCACCGAGATTATAAATAATAAAAAGTCCCGCTAACTCATAACTATCGGCCGGATCGATCGAGCGTGGTTTTAGGGTTGTCCCAATCATCAGGATATCCCTATCCCCCTGGGGTAAATTGGAATTAGTGGACTGACAGCCCACAGTCAGAAGAAGACAGAGGCAAAATAAACTTAAATAGCGATAAAGTTGGTGTAAAGGTTTCATCGATAGCGATTAACGGCAGCTAGGTATCAATCAATCCTATCATTTTTGTGCATAATCTTTTCCCCTAGGTTCCCTTAAGGAACTAGGTTGATTGCCTAATTGGTTGGGGAAAATTCTTCAATAACTGCACTGATTACCCAGACAATTAAACTAAATTTTCTGGTCGATGATGGCAAAAACTTGATCAATTTGGACAAGAAGAAGACCCTGGGCAGCAAAGGGTTTAAATGGTTCAGAATAGCTGGAGCTATGGAGGCAGATAGCAACCGATTAGAAACTCATCTTCTTTTATCTATCAGCCATTTAAGTAAGTAGTTATAATTAAATTGAAGATAGATTTTGCCTCTGATCCCCCCTGCCCCCCTTGATAAGGGGGGTGCCGATCCCCCCTTAGTCCCCCCTTGATAAGGGGGGTGTCTGATAACTTTTAACGACTACCTACTTAGGTTAATCCTGTCCCTTCCAAACAAGCTCGCTCGAAAATTGCCCCCGTGGTTACTGCCGAGGCTAAACTAGCACAAAGAAGATTGGCATCAGTAAAATTTGTTCCCCGTAAAATCGCCCCGAAAAAAATTGCTTCCTCTAAATCGGTTGCCGACAGATCTGCTCCGGACAGATTAGCGCTAGTAAAATCCGCTTGGGTTAAAATCGCCCCGACAAAACTCGCTCCCCGGCCATCGACACCGCGAAAATCCGCCCCAGACAAATCTAGATGATTAAAAACCGCCCCGGCTAAAAAAGCACCGGCCAAACTTGCCCCAGTCACGATCGCATCGAGGAGAATTGCCCCGCGTAAATCGGCATTACGAAAATCTGCTCCCCTTAAATTTGCCCCTGTCAGGTCAGCACCGCGTAAATTTGCCCGTAAATTCGCCCCGGCTAGGTCTGCACCCGCTAAATCAGCCCCTGCCAAGTTCATGCCCCCTAAATCTTTTATCTCACCCCGACGAATTGCTAATAAATCAATACTGGGAAAAGTCATGTTCAGCCACGGTTAAATACTGTAAAAATATCTTAGAATATTCGTAAACCTTTGTTAAGAAAGCGCTCCATGTCCCTAGAGCTATTATCCCTAGAAAATATTGA
>NZ_JASJFF010001178.1:0-1359 GCF_030065435.1 Microcystis sp. M53603_WE2 | reverse complement strand
TTCTTGTTTTAATTCTCCATGTACGCAGTCTTTAAAAGCCTCTATTTCGTTCCAAGACACGATTAAGAGTGGCTTTTAGGCTAAGTATAATTACTTATCGCGTAAGTGAGATGCTCCCAATGGAGCAAGAGGACTCCCGTTAAATTTCTCCTTAATTAAAAATATACCAGAAATTAACGTAACGATGAATTGCGACCAGAATCTAAACTAACGCGACAGCGTTTACTTATTGGGAAAGGCTTGATTCTCAAGGTATGTATAAGCTTGACATATTTAAGCGGTAAGTGTTATACTCAAAAGATAGCACAGATGGGTTCAGGCTGATGTTAAATGTTTTAAAAGTGAGAATATACCCAAACAAAGAACAAGAACTAGCCTTAGCTAAAAACTTTGGTTGCGTTCGTTTCGTTTGGAATTACTACTTAAATAAAACTAACAATCAGTACCTAGAGACGGGTAAAGGAATGACCTACTGTGATATGGCAAAAGACCTTACCCAACTCAAGAAACAACCTAATTTTGAATGGTTAGCTGAGGCTACTGCCGCCACCTTGCAGCAATCATTGAAAAACTTAGAATCTGCTTTTAAGAACTTCTTCTCAACAAGAACAAAATTCCCTAAGTTTAAAAGTAAGCACAAAAAACAATCAATCCGTTATCCTGAAAGTTGTTCAATAAGAAATAATGGAATTAAGCTACCTAAATTAGGGGTGGTAAAAGCTAAGATTTCTCAAGTAATAAATGGCCAGATTAAGTCGGTAACTGTTTCTAAAACCAGTACAGATAAATATTTTGCTGCCATCTTGTTTGAGATGGATGACTCAACAACCATTGAAAAACTAAAAATATCAGGGATAGACCTAGGTTTATCTTCTTTAGTTACGGTTTTTGATGGTGAAACAACCTACAAGATTGACCCAATCAAACCTACCAGAAAATACGCTAAACGTTTAAAGCGGAGACAACAAGCATTGTCTCGTAAAGCCAAGGGGTCTAATAATCGCCAAAAAGCCGTTAAGGAGGTAGCCAAGGTTCACGAAAAGATAGCCAATACTAGACAAGATTTTCTTCATAAACTCTCCAGAAAGTTGTGCGATGAAAACCAAATCGTTGTAGCCGAGAATCTTAGTATTAAAGGGTTAGCAAGGACTAAATTAGCCAAGTCAATACATGACGCTGGTTTTGGGATGTTGCTTAATTTCTTGGATTACAAGCTAGAAAGAGAGGGAGGAAAACTTGTAGAAGTTGACAGGTTTTATCCGAGTACAAAACTCTGTTCTTGCTGTGGATTTAAAAATGATTTGTTGACTCTCAGTATTCGTGAATGGATTTGTCCAGAATGTGAGAGTCATCACGATA
>NZ_JASJFF010000088.1:0-8960 GCF_030065435.1 Microcystis sp. M53603_WE2 | reverse complement strand
CGGAGGCGACCATCAATGCACAGTTGCATTTATTTGTCAAGAGTTTAGGGAAAATTTGTTGCAAAAATTCATTACTTAGGGGTTCGTTCAGGTGGGGAGTATCGAGACAAGCTAACAGGGTTTGACCGCAAAAATACCCCCAATGTAGCCGAGAATTGCCGATCATCAAACCTATCCAGTCAGTATCTTGCTCAGTCATTTATTTAGTGGGAAGTGGGAAGTGGGGAGTGGGAAGTGGGGAAGTGGGGTGATGGGGAGAATAAATAAAAATAATCTCCTGACGACCGGCTCCTGACTCCTGACTACTGACTGCTGTTGATCAACGTAATTACCGTCACTTCGGGGGGACAAAAAAGACGACCGGGAAAATAGGTTCCTAAGCCTCGATTGACATATAATTGATTTTCCCCGACTCGGTGAAATCCCTCGGACCATTGCCAGTATCGGACTACTCTGCTAAACTGCCGGTGAAAGGGAACCCATTGACAATATGGTTCCGGCAGCGATCGCCTAAGTTTCTCTAAAACTATCGGTAGGGAACCCATACCCGGGATAGTCACTTGGCCTCCGTGGGTATGACCGGATAACTGCAAATCCACGCGCCAATCCCTTAAAACCATGGCTGTATCGGGATTGTGGGAAAGGACAAGTCTGGGTATATCGGGAGCAATTTGCTCAAGGATTTGCGGTAAAAATTCCCCGGACCAATAATCGGCCAATCCGACGATGGGAAAATTTTCGCCGTAGGGTGTGGCGATTTCATTCCAGAGTACCCGAATTCCCACGCTAGTTAAGGCTGATCTGACGGTTTCCCTTGCGTGGGGAGGATAACTGTCATGATTTCCTAAACAAGCATAAATACCCCCTTGACTTTCGAGAGCTTTTATGCTATCAACTAGGGCAAAAATTGGCCTGGGACTATCGGTAATAAAGTCCCCCGTCAGGAAGATGAGATCGGGTTTTTCCTGATTAGTAATGGCGATCGCTTCTTGCAGGACAGCTAAAGGCAAATGCTGTGCATCGCAGTGCAGATCTGACCACTGCACCAACTTGATCCCTTGCAGAGCTGCTGGTAGGCCAGCAATTGCGATCGTTAATCTTTCTACCTGTAAGGATTCTAACCAAAAGGGTCGCATCGGTGAGCCGTTGTCGGTGAGTAGTTACCGAAAAATTGGGTGTGTCAACAGTCTATCAATTCCCGATGGGGTTGTTGGGGGATGCTTCCGCAAACATCCCTCTTTTGACCATTAGCCTGGAAATTTACTGATAATTCTTTCCATAGCGGCCTCGACGTTGGCACGACTATTAAAAGCCGACAGCCGGAAATAACCCTCTCCGGCGGCCCCAAAGCCAGATCCGGGGGTCCCCACCACATTGCAGGTATGTAGCAGTTTATCGAAGAAATCCCAACTCGATAGACCTTGGGGCGTTTTTACCCAAACGTAGGGCGCATTTACGCCGCCATGGACTTCTAAACCGGCAGCGGTTAATTTTTCTCGGATAATTGTTGCATTTTGTAAATAAAACTTGACAAGTTCTTCTACTTGTGCTTGTCCTTCCGGGGAATAAACCGCCTCGGCCCCCCGTTGGACAATGTAGGAAACGCCGTTAAATTTGGTCGATTGCCGACGATTCCACAGTTTCCAGAGTTGCACATCCGTCCCGTCGGCCGCTTTGGCCGTGAGACTTTGGGGAACCACGGTTAAAGCGCAACGGGTCCCGGTAAAACCGGCATTTTTAGAAAAAGAGCGAAATTCGATCGCACATTGCCGCGCCCCCTCGATTTCGTAGATGGAATGGGGTAAACTGGCATCGGTGATAAAGGCCTCGTAGGCCGCATCAAAAAAGATAATCGATCCGTTAGCCCTAGCATAATTAACCCAAGCTGTCAAGTGTTCTTTGGTAGCCGTGGCCCCGGTGGGATTGTTGGGAAAACAGAGATAGATTAAATCGACTTTTTCCGCCGGAATCTGGGCAGTAAAGTTATTTTCGGCGGTAATTGGCAGATAAATCAAGCCCTCGTATTCGCCGCGGTCGTTGGCCTCTCCCGTGTGTCCGGCCATAACATTAGTATCAACGTAAACGGGATATACTGGGTCAGTAACAGCGATCGAGTTATTATCTCCAAAAATATCGAGAATATTGCCCGTATCGCACTTAGAACCGTCGGAAATAAAGATTTCATCGGCACTTATCTCACAACCGCGAGCCTGAAAATCATTGACGGCGATTTTCTCCCTGAACCAAGCATAACCCTGTTCGGGCCCGTAACCCTTAAAGCTAGAGCGATCGCCCATTTCCTCCACCGCTTTGATCATTGCCTCGCGACAAGCTAGGGGCAAAGGTTCGGTGACATCCCCAATCCCCAGACGGATAATATTAGCATCGGGATTGGCTGCCGCAAAAGCTTGGACTCGTCGGGCAATTTCTGGGAAAAGATAACCCGCTTTTAGTTTTAAGTAATTACTGTTAATGGTTGCCATAATTATTATTCTCGTTTCAGTCGCAACCTTTAATTCTATAATAGTCGGTCATCAGCCGTCAGTTTCGATCGCCCTCCTTCACGGACTGGGAGTGAGTGTAGGCGGTTGTCTTTCGATATACAATCAGAGAAAAACCTCTTAATAACTGACATTAGTATGGGTGAATCAAAACGTCGTCAATCGGCCCTGGGTGATAAGTATGGACAGGAAGAAAACATCCTGCCTTGGCTACCGATTACCAAAAGTCAAGCATCCCAAGCTTACAAGTTAACCACTAGGGGTGCCTGGATTGGTATAGGAGTTTTAGCTGGGGTTTGGGTAGTTATTCGCTTTGTCGGGCCGGCCTTCGGTTGGTGGAATGTCCAATAACTGGTTAAAGCTGCATCAGTTATCAGTTATCAGTTATCAGTTATCAGTTATCAGTAAAAAACTCCCCACCAGAAAATTAATTTTATTGGTTTGCCAAGATCTGGTCATCGATCGCCAAGTCTATTTCTTGCTGATCGCGACCGGCAGCGAGATAATCATTCTGGAAGGAGTCTGTTAAACCACTGACGAGATCATATTCAGGCTGCCAGTTTAACTCCCGGGTGGCCTTATTAATATCAGCGTAAAAATGTTGAACCCGCAGGGGGAAAGGTTTCTTTTTGCCGAAGTCAAATTTTTTGGGGTTATAGTTAACAATCTCGATTTCCTCGGCATTTTTCCCCATGGCTGCCGCGCAAGCTTTTGCTAAACCGTTAAAAGTTACATAGCGATCGCCAGAAATATTATACACTTGACCGATAGCCTGAGAATTACCCAATACTGCGGCCATGGCTCGGGCCAGATCGACAACGTGACCAAATTGGGTAAAATGTTCCCCATGACCGGGTATAGGAATAGGACGATTACGAACCAAACGGTCAAAAAACCAAGCTTCTAGGTCATTATAGTTACCCGGTCCGTAGATATAAACCGGACGGATAGAAGTCCAGGGTAAACCCATCTCGCTTAAATAGTTTTCTGTCTCGTGTTTTCCCTTGTGGCGACTTTTGGGATCTAGTTTATCCCCTTCTTTATGGGGCATTTGGTCGGATTTTAGATAAACCCCCGCCGAGCTAACATAGACAAAATGCCCGATTCTTTCCCTAAAAATCTGGACGAGGGGCTGAGTATCACTTAATTCTCTGCCATTATTATCGAAAATTGCCTCAAAACTTTCATTTTTAAGCTTTTCTTTCAGTTGCGCTGGATCAGTGCGATCGCCGTGAATCTGTCGTACTCCAGCAACCGGAGCGGGTTTATTGCCACGATTGAATAATACTACCTCATGACCCTGTTCTACTAACACTTTAGTCAAAGAAACACCGATAAATCGGGTTCCACCCATAATTAAAATTTTCATAGTCGCCATTGTCAATATCAAGGTTATATTATCCCTCGATCGGTGCAGTTTAAAAACTGTGCTTTTTAGGTTTGTGTCATCAATCCAGTCTTTTGGGGGGTTCTACCCCCCAAACCCCCCGTTGGGGACGCAAGCGCCGTCCCCAAACCCCTCGCGCATTAGCTTTTCGGTGGGATGCTTACACGCGGCTGTTCATACATTTGTAGCAGTTTAAGAGTGACTGATAATTGCTGATTATCGGTATTTCCGAAAATGTGAGATGCACCCAAACCGAGCGACTTTTAATGCAAGTTTTAAGTAAGCGCCAATTCAGACTTAAATTGTTGGCGAAGTTTCGGTAAAATAAAGGTAATTAGTCAACAGAGTAGGTCAAAATTATGACTTTAGCCAAGGTAAAAAATCCTTATGATCAAGATTTTGCTTTGTGGATAGAGAAGACGGTCAAACAATTAAAATCTGGGGATTTATCTCAAGTTGATTTAGAGAATTTGATCGAGGAGGTGGAATCTTTGGGAAGACGAGATAAAAGAGAACTTAAAAACCGTTTAATTACATTATTTGAACACGGTTTAAAACGGCGTTATCTTCATTTTTACAACTGTTATCGAGGTTGGAAAGTAACAATTAAACGCTGTCAATCTAAGTTAAAAGATATCCTGAAAGATTCCCCTAGTTTATGCAGTTTTTTAACCGATATTTATGATGATTGTTATCAGGAAGCGGTGGAGAATATGCGAATTGAATACGATGTTAGTTTTCCCGATGTTTGTCCTTTTTCTAAGGATATTGATGGCTTATTAAATCATAAGTTTTGGGAAAGTTAAACTCTGATAATAAATCCGTTGAGTAGAGGCACTCTTGCAATAGGGGGAATAAATAATCAGTCTTTAATAACCAGACTTAGTGTGATTTTCAAGAAATTAATTTAAGTTTAACAAGGAGAAAAATGATGACTTTAGCCAAGGTAAAAAATCTTTATAATCAAGATTTTGCTTTGTGGATAGAAGCAACCGTCAAACAATTAAAATCTGGGGATTTATCTCAAGTTGATTTAGAGAATTTGATCGAGGAGGTGGAATCTTTGGGGAAAAGTCAACGCAAAGCGGTCGATAATTTTTTAACTCGTTTATTAGAACATTTATTAAAACGTTGTTATGTGGTTCTTCCCGATTGTTATCGGGGGTGGGAAATTGAAATTAGAAATTTTCGCAAGGAGTTGAAGAAGGAATTTAAGTATTCTCCTAGTTTGAAAAGGTTTATGATAGAGATTTTAGAAGAATGTTATCGAGAAGCTTTAGAAGCGGTGAAAGAGGATTATCCGGACTCTAATTTTCCCGATGTTTGTCCCTTTGCTGAGGATATTGATGGTTTATTAAATCATAAGTTTTGGGAGTATGAAAAATAGGTCACACCCTAATCTTTTGGGGGAATTGCCATCACTTGATTATTATTAATCACCAATTTACCGCCCAATTTTTCGATATTTTCCTTAGCTAACCTGCGGGTTTCTTCATCTTTGCTATTTATCCAGACTAACATCCAAGCACCGACTCTAGGAGCGCGACTATCGGGATTAGTTTCTAAAAATTTTACTGTTCCCCTAGCGGATTTTTCGATAAATTCATTACCAGCAATTTTCGCCCAATCGGCGGCCATTTGATAGGATTTTTTCGCCGCGGGAATATCACCTAAAAATAATAGTTCATCCACTCCTTTATATAACCAAATAAAATAGGCATCGGTAACATCAGGAGTGAGTTTTGATAAACCTTTATTCATAATCTCAATCGTTCTTTCGGGTTTACCGGCATTCAGGGAAGAAGCGACAGACATCATCAAATAGGCGCGGACAAATTTGGGGTCATTTTTGGTGACAATTTCCATAAAATCGGGACTTAAACCGTAACCAGTTTCCCTACGAGCATCCCCATCGCCATAGTATTGTATAAACTGCAACATTGACCAATTGGCTAACATATTGTCAAAGCCAAAAGCTGGTATATTTTTTAATAACTCAACCTGAGCATTTTCTAGGCGAGACTCTTGACGATAATTTCTATCTAATAACTTTTCTTTGGTCAAGGTTTTCACCTTTTCCTGTTGCATTTCCACAATAGCCATGATTAGTCCACCGATGACGGCGACTAAACCCAGAGTTTTAAGTAAGGATAGATTGAGAGATTTTTTTGCGCCTACCATAGCTTTAAATAAAAGTCAATAATCAGTAACGTAAGTAGCTGGTTTTAATTAAATTAAAACATGGATTTTAGGTTCGATCCCCCCTGCCCCCCTTGATAAGGGGGGTGCCGATAGGCGGGGGGATCTCCCCTTTATCCCCCCTGCCCCCCTTGATAAGGGGGGTGCCGATAGGCGGGGGGATCTTCCCTTTATCCCCCCTGCCCCCCTTGATAAGGGGGGTGCCGATAGGCGGGGGGATCTCCCCTTTATCCCCCCTTAATAAGTAGGGTTAATTCATGAATCAACCGCGATGGTAGGGTTAATTCATGAATTAACCCTACGATGAATTAACCTACAAATCACGCCCTTCATAATTATAACCATTTACTTATCAACAAAAATAAAAGATTTTTGGGGTTATTTTAATTAATTTTAATGCCATCAACACAATCAAGCTCGCCGGCGGAATTACTGGTAGAAACATTATCTTCCAAAGGAGTTTCATCCTCACAAACAATACCAGTATAGGCCCCGGCTGCCGTTTGTCCAGCCGCTCCAGCATAATTTTTAATATCGTCATCAAATTCAGGCACTGCATCCAATTCATAGGCGGCTCCAAAAGCATTGGGAGGTCCTACTTCGCTGATATTATAGGATTTTAGGGAAATAGTGGCAGCTTCCAGAGCTAGTTCAGATAAAGTAGCAAAAGTCCCTTTTTCATAACGATAACCCTGTTGGGCGCGATTGATCAATCCCAGTGCTGCGCGAGCTTCTGCTTGCCTACCTTTGGCGATTTGTCCTAAGAGACTCGGTAAACTGATGGCAGCGAGAACCCCCAATAAAATCACCACTACTAACAATTCTATTAAAGTAAAACCCCTCGCTTTTTTTCCCTGTGATTTGATTGCTGAAAAAAGAAGGTATTTCATAGTTAGGCCCTGGCAATATTGACTATATTTTGGGTGTTGGGGTGTTGGGGTGGTCACTGCGTGCGCGTTGCGGGGGGTGTTGGGGTGTTGGGGTGTTGGGGTGTTGGGGTGTTGGGGTGTTGGGGTGTTGGGGTGTTGGGGTTTTAGTTGAAATTCCCCCACTTCCCCCACTTCCCCACTTCCCCATTCCCCCACTTCCCCACTTCCCCACTTCCCCACTTCCCCACTTCCCCCACTTCCCCCACTTCCCGAAAAAAATCAAAAGCGCAAGGTTTCAAAGAGAACATTTCCCTGCCACCTTCCGCTAGAGTATCAATTTTTGGTTGTTATGCCAGAAAGCCTTTAAGCAATCTGGGAAGAATATCTACTGCAATTTGTTACCAGAAGTGCAGGTAGTAGCATTTGTTGCTGCTAATGCTGAAGTAGTAGGCGCAGCTGCTTCACAGATGATTGCACTGAAAGCACCAGAGGTGCTTTGATTTACTGCAGCAGAGTAGTCGCGAATATCGTTATTGTAGGTGGAGATAGCGTTAGCATTATTTACAGAACTGGTGGTAGTAGGAGTAACAGAATCGGGGTAATCGTAGTATTGAGCTTGTATAGATACGGGCAACACGTTGGCAGTCCCAGTGGAGAATGTTCCAAAAGTACCAGTTTCTAAGCGGTAAGCCTGTTGAGCGCGGTTAATGGTACCGAGGTTGTTGCGAGCTTCCGCTTGTCTGCCTTTAGCTACCTGATTGAGGAGGTTGGGGAGAGCGATGGCGGCGAGTACACCGATGATGATAACGACAACTAGGAGTTCGATGAGGGTGAAACCTTTGTTACCGTTCTTTTTGTTGAGAGCTTGGATGAGTTTGAATTTGAAGGTGGAGTTCATGGGTATATCCTTTGGTAAGTGTTTTTTGTTCTCTATGAACAACTTACCCACCTGTTTCAGAAAACCTATCACCCTTGGAAAAATTTTTTTTGGGGAAGTGGGGGAGGCTGTTTCTAGAAGCCACTTCTAGGGATTGGGGAAAAAACCGAAAAGTTTAGCGCCACCTCCCAAGACAGCAACCACCAAAGCTATCAAAATCCCCCGGTTGGTAAATTCCTGATAACCAACCCGTACCGTTAACCCCTCGATTTTCTCGTCTAATACTTTAATATCGCCTTTTAACTCTGCTTTGAGTTCGGCCTGTCCGATTTCTACTTTGGTTAGCCGGTCCTCTACCTTGTCAAATCTCTCATTCATCCGTTTTTCCAGAGAGTCGATTTTACTCTCAATTCTGGTTAGGACAGCTTCTAGGGAATAAGTTACAGTTTCGTTAGACATATTTGCTATACTCCTATAGATTTTCGGGTTTTTGATAGCCATTTATTATAATCCTAAGGGCTGTAACCGTTTCTAGGGGACAGTTCTAGGGATTGGGGAAAAAACCAAAAAGTTTAGCAGCACCTCCCAAGACAGCAACCACCAAAGCTATCAGAATCCCCCGGTTGGTAAATTCCTGATAAGCAACCCGTACCGTTAATCCCTCGATTTTCTCGTCTAATACTTTAATATCGCCTTTTAAATCAGCTTGGCCTATCTCCAGTTTCGTCAACCGGTCCTCCACCTTGTCAAATCTCTCATCTACCTTGTCAAATCTCTCATCCATCCGTTTTTCAAGGGAGTCGATTTTCTCATCCATCCGTTTTTCAAGGGAGTCGATTTTCTCATCCATCCGTTTTTCAAGGGAGTCGATTTTACTCTCAATCCTGGTCAGGACGGACTCTAGGGAATAGGTGACGGTTTCGTTAGACATTTTGCTATACTCCTATAGATTTTTGAGTTTTTGATAGCCATTTATTAGAATCCTAAAGGCTGTAACCTTTTCTAGGAGCCACTTTTAGGGATTGGGGAAAAAACCAAAAAGTTTAGCGGCACCTCCCAAGACAGCAACCACCAAAGCTATCAGAATCCCCCGGTTGGTGAACTCCTGATAAGCAACCCGTACCGTT
>NZ_JASJFF010001319.1:0-14885 GCF_030065435.1 Microcystis sp. M53603_WE2 | reverse complement strand
CGTCAAGTTCTCGATTTGTTACAATTAGCCGGCGCTAGTGGTGTTCCCGCAGAAAAGATACCCGAAAGATTAGCCGACGGATTATCAGAAACAGATCTAAAACGAGTTTTAGCGATTAATGAGCAGGAAACACCAGAAAAAGTGGGAGAATTAATCATTCAATGGCGTGATTGGTCTCTAGAACGTGGTTTATTAAGTTATGGTATCATCTACGAACTCTATTGGCGCTATTTATTTCCTGATAGTCGTTATCAGCAGCAACTATTAAAACGCTTCCGGGGAGTTTTTGCGGACGATGTGGACGATTATCCGGCTATTGCCAAGGATTTACTCAGTTTTTTCCTCGATCATGATTATTTTAGCGTTTTTACCTACAATCCCCAGGGAAAAATTCGCTTAGGATTAACTGCCGATCCCGATTATCTACAAAAATTAGCGGCACGCTGTCAAATTATGTCATTATCTACCACTGACGGGTTAGCTGCTCAGTTTAGCGAGACGGTTCTCTCCTTAATCAGCGACGGTAACTATCTTGGCAATCTTCCCGATCAATTCATCTCCCTGCAAACCACCTCTCGCGCTGAATTGTTACGGAAGACAGCCACAGCTATTATTCAAGCAGTCAAGCAAGGAGCAGTAAAACCCGAAGAAATCGCCGTTATTGCTCCTGGTTTAGACGAAATCGCCCGTTATAGCCTGATGGAAATTTTAACCGGTGCCGGGATAGCCGTTCAACCCCTCAACGAACAACGACCCCTGATCAGTTGTCCTCTGATTCGGGCATTATTGACCCTTCTCGCCCTTGTTTATGAAAATTTGGGGCGTTTAGCCCCCCAAGAGGCTATAGCGGAAATGCTGGTGATTTTTAGCCGTTATCGCTGGGATGAAGAACAAAATTTAATTCCCGATATCGATCCAATCCGCGCCGGATTAATTGCCGATCATTGTTATCAAGTGGATCTGGAAAATCCCCGTTTATTAGCGATCGAAACTTTTCCCCGTTGGGATCGCTTAGGACAAAAAGCTTGTACTGCCTACGAAAGAATTTGTCACTGGATCGAAGGGATGAAAAAACGGCAGCAAGAAGCGAAACTTTTCCCGATTTTTGTCTTAAATCAAGCGATCGAACAATTATTAAACGATGGGGAAAATTTGCCCTTCGATCACTTGGCAGCTTTGCGAGAATTAATGGAAACTGCCCAACATTTTTGGGAGATTGATCGCCGTTTGCGTGAGAGTGAACCCTCTTTTCAAAGTCCCAGCGAAACTATTAGTCAGTTTATGCAACTTTTGCGTCGTGGCACAATCACTGCTAATCCCTATCCTGTGCGACAATTTATTAAATCTTCCCCGGCAGTTACCCTAGGCAATATCTTTCAATATCGTTCTTTTCGTTCTAGTCATCGTTGGCATTTTTGGCTAGATTGTTCCTCCCCACTCTGGGAACAAGGAGGTGCTTCCACTCTTTTTGCTGCGCCGATTTTTTGGCGAGAAAGTCCCTATCAACGCTGGACAACGGAAGCAGAATTAGAGGAAAATCAGGCACGTTTACAGAGAATTTTAAGGGATTTATTAGCAAGGGTAAGCGAAAAAGTTATCCTCTGTCACAGTGATTTAGGAGTATCGGGAACCGATCAAACCGGACAACTTTTATCTTTAGTACAAGCGGCAAAAGAATATGATTAAGCACTAGAACAAAATTAACTTCTTGGTTAGGAGAGGCAAAAGGCAATAGGCAAGAGGCAAAATGGGGAAATAAATAATCAGTTTTTAATAACTAGATTTAGTATAAGGTCTTTTTGGGTTGTAAATTAAAAGCTACCACCCCCGAACCACACAAGGGTTCTATCCAGCGCTCACAGTTTTGCTGATCCGCTAAACTTTTGATTGATGATACCAGTTTAGTTTTGATACCTTGACATTTAATCGGGGGAACAATGACGGCTGTTTTCATTAAAAACTAATAGAGAATTACATGAATACACTGGGGGAAACATTGAAAATCTCTCCTAAAATTTTCCCTTGAGCTTTACTAATCGATCGCTTGCCATTAACAATCTCAGAAACCACACCCTTAGAACCAATTTTACCAACTAAATCAGCTTGTTTCATGTTGTTAGCTGACATTAAGTGTAATAATACTTCCTGCGGTGAAGCTGGTTCGGGTTGAGGTTGTTTGGCATCAAAATCCTTAATAATTGTCGCCATTAATTTAACCATCGCGGTTTCTTCTGGTAGTCGATCCTGTTTACTAATTAGATTAAGGAGAAGATGACGCGCTTGCTCATATTATTCCTCATTTTCAATAATCTTGGGTTGAAATTTAGTCAACAGTTGATTATAAATATTTTGATTAAGTGCTAGAGTCATTTTTCTTTCGGTTAGACTGAACTTTTTGGGTGTGTTACTGCTTAACTTAAACCAGTGATTTTAACCAACTGTACCAAGCATCTAAACCTTCTCCAGTGGTAGCGGAAACTTGAAAAACTTTCAGATTGGGATTAACTTGATAGGCGTAATCTAAACAGCGATCGAGGTTAAAATTAACGTAGGGCAGTAGGTCTATTTTTGTCAAGATCATGACTTGAGAAGCGTGGAACATATAGGGATATTTAATCGGTTTATCTTCTCCTTCGGTGACGGAAAGAATGACGACTTTTGCATTTTCTCCCAAATCAAATAAAGCAGGACAAACTAGATTACCAACATTTTCGATCATGACTAAAGAATTCATCGGTGGATCGAGTTCGATTAATCCTCTCTCTACCATTGATGCTTCTAAATGACAACCTGTTCCGGTGTTAATTTGGATAACCTGACAACCGGTTTCACTAATTTTTTGGGCATCATTAGCTGTTGCTTGATCTCCCTCAATGACACTGATAGGAATAGCGGTTTTTAAATCGGCAATTGTGCGAGTTAACAGGGTAGTTTTTCCCGAACCGGGGGAAGAAACCAGATTAAGAGCAACAGTTTTTCTCCCCTTCAACCAACCGCGATTTTGTGCCGCTAATAGATTATTTTTTGCCAGCAGGTTTTGCTCAACTTGGAGAATATTACCATGAATTTGAGCGTGAATTTCCGCAGGATGATGGGGATGCTCATGCTCGTGAGCGTGAGCGTGAGCTTGATGGCTATGACTAATAACAGTACCATCGGCTAAAATATGTTCATGGGTTCCCGTTTGCGGATTAGTTAATGTTACTTCCGAGTTATCAGAACAACCACAGGTTACACACATAAGGATTCTGTCTCCAACGATTTGAGATTTAATTCTTGACCCTGTAAAATGACTATATTGCGACTACCACATCGATCGCAGATTCCGTAGGGATATTCTAGTTCTAGCTCATTTCCGCAATCTTGGCACTGTCCTAAACCGGAAATTTCCAGAATCTCTAACATTGCCCCCTCTATATTAGTACCTTGACAACAGGTATCAAAACAAAAAGCGATCGATTCTGGCATAATTGCCGTTAGTTTACCAATCTCTAACACCACGCGCTTAACTTTCATTCCTCGCGAGTGTTCTAAAGCAAGTTCAATAATATTTTGGGTAATTCCTAGTTCGTGCATTTTCAGTTATCAGTTATCAGTTATCAGTTATCAGTTATCAGTTATCAGTTATCAGTTATCAAGGAAATTTCAACTAAAACCCCAAAACCCCAACTATTTGAGGGTTCAAAACAGCAAAAATAAGGATTAAATTGCCTAAAATCTGTAAATAGACCATTTAATTGATTATTATTCATTTTTAATTCTCCTGACTCCTGACGACCGGCTCCTGACTCCTGACTCCTGACTACTGACTCCTGACTCCTGACTCCTGACTTCTAACCCTAACAACAAACTTTTTCAGCAAACCCTAATTAACATATTCTCGGTAATTGTTCACCGACTAACATATCGAGAATTCTGTTAGTGCCGAAAGGGGTTTTTAAGTAAACTAAATTGGGGGGAGAAGCGACGACTTCCCCGATAGAAGCGGCATTTTTACCGTCAGGATGGGAACGCATCACTGCTAAAACGCGATTTTCCGCCTCCAGAGGCACGACAAGGACTAATTTGCCCTCATTTGCCAGATAAAGCGGTTCTAAGCCCAATAATTCGCACATTCCTCGCACTTCTTCCCGGATGGGGATCGCCGTTTCCTGCACCTGTATTCCCACCCCTGAACTTTGGGCAAATTCGTTTAAAACCGTGGCTAATCCGCCTCTAGTGGCATCCCGCATCGCTTTAACTTGCGGGCAAACGGCCAGAATTGCAGAAATTAAAGAATTCAGGGCTTGACAATCGCTTTCGATTGTGCATTGTAGGTCTAATTCGCCCCTAGCAATCAGAATGGCGGCACCGTGATCCCCCAGAAAACCGTTAATCAAAATGCGATCGCCAACTTGTAAATTATTCGCCCCGGAATTGATTCCGGCCGGAATTACTCCGACTCCAGAGGTGTTAATAAATATTTGATCCCCTTGTCCCTTGAGAACGACTTTTGTATCCCCGGTGACGATTTTTACCGCTGCTTTTTCGGCGGCTATTTTCATGCTGGTAACGATGGTTTTTAGGATGTCAATAGATAAACCTTCTTCGAGGATAAAACTACAACTGAGATAGAGAGGAATTGCCCCACCGACAGCCAAATCATTAACGGTTCCATTGACTGCTAAACTGCCAATATCACCCCCCGGAAAGAATAGAGGAGAAACCACATAGGAATCGGTTGTAAATGCCAAGCGCTCGCCTATTTTAGCCAAATCTTTAATCTCAAATCGGGCTTGATCTTCAAGGGGTGCCAGTAAGTTATTATCGAAGTTACTAACGAATATCTCGTTAATTAAATCCCGCATTGCTCTGCCACCGCTGCCATGGGAGAGAGTGATATTTGTGTCGGTAATTTTTGTTTTTTTTAATTTTAAAGAAGCTGAAGGAGTGCTAGTCATAGGTGAGGTAGTAAGTTTTCGTTTTGGGTAGTCGGTGGCCGATAGCAAATTAGGTTACACTTTATCTTGATGAAAAACACTGTCATAGCTTACTGCTAGATTATATTAATGGGTTTCTGGTATTTCTCGCACTTTTTCTACAGTTAAGTCCAAGGCTTGAGCAATTTGTTCTACCGTTAAACCTAAAGCCAATAAACGCGGCACAGATTCCAGTTTACCTTCCAGTTTACCTTCCAGTTTACCTTCCAGTTTACCTTCCAGTTTACCTTCCAGTTTACCTTCCAGTTTACCTTCTTCTCGAACGTCTTGAAAATAACGGGTTTGTTTCAGTTCATCTAAACTAAACATGGCTTCTATCTCCCGGCGACTTAGACGTGGTAATTTATAGATAAGGATCGTTTCTATTAATTGTAGGAGGTTTTGCGGTTGGGTAAATTCAGTTCGCACTCGTTCAATAAGTTGTTTGGCTGTTGCCACGGCTTGATTTTCTTTAGCAATAATTAATTTTATGGTGGCAATACCGAGGGAATCTTGATTAATATCATCTAGTTCATCTAAATAGATTCGCGTCACTCTCCCAGATGTCAATAAGTCTTGATAACGTAAAATCTTATCTGATTCTACCCGACGATGGGGATAAATGACCACCCCGCGCCAATCATTGTTAAAAGCAGTTTTACTAAGATATAAGAAGATTTCAGCAAAGAAACGGCCATAAAAATTCTGATCATCTTGAAATTGCACCTCGCAGAAATAAATAGGAATGCTAGGATCGGTAATATTGGGCAAAAATACGCCATCAATACGAAAAGCTAGTTGCTTGATTTCGACGGAATCAAAGCGGTAATTCTCGGCTTCTCCGGGGGAAAGGTTGATTAATTCAAAGAAAATTGACGGATAAGATTGAAAAAGATCATAAAAAATACTGTCGGTTTTCATGCCCGGACTTGTGGTGTAAACTATGCAAAAATATAGAGATAGAGAGTTTTCCTACTAATTAGCCTGATTATAGCAGTTATCTTCGCCAAAACAAATGCTAAAAGCCGATCCGGGAAAAGCTAAGTAGGTAGGTGTTAAAAGTTGTCAGACACCCCCCTTATTAAGGGGGGATTAAGGGGGGATCCCCCCGCCTATCGGCACCCCCCTTATCAAGGGGGGCAGGGGGGATCAGAGGCAAAATCTATCTTCAATTTAATTATAACTACTTACTTAATAGCTAAAATAACTGACAACCGATCGAGTCTAAACATCTCCCCCTGGTCAGGGCGCTATAGCTGACAGTGAGTCGCTATAATAGAATTCGCCGATCGCTAACTTCTCCCTCGGTAAAATTTCTATGACTGGAAGACTGAACAAGCTACAACAAGATTTAAGGAACATAGAAACGGAAGTGGCAAATTTAGCCGAAAGAATGCGGGAAAAATACCGAATTTATCTTGATTTACTCGGTGAATCTCTCTATAAACAGGCGATCGGGGCAGTGTATCATATCTGTACCCGCTACTATGGGGGGGAATTTCTGGCTCTCTCCCACAGCAATCGTCAGAAACTACAAGAGGAGATCAAAGCTCTAGGACAAGAGGCTAAAGCCAGTTTACAGCAATTGGGCGAGCAGAGCTTCGATCGAGGGGCATTTTCAGGGGTAGGATTCTCTAAAAGTCCAGCAGAGACGAAAAATACCCCAGATTTCTTGAAACTTTTTCTAAACAAACCAGAAAATCTAGCCGCAACTGGAGAGATTAATAACCCCGATATTTTACTTTATTGTTGTCGAGTGCTGGAAAAAAACTGTATCGAGATTCTCAATCATCTCTCCAAACAAATTAATCAGCAACTACAAAAAGCTTATATTCTTCCCCCTCATCTACCCAGTCAAATTATCGATATGGCAATTCAAGCGGGAGAAGAGGGACAATCCCTAGGTGGAGGAAATAATATGTTAAACATTTTAGTAGAAGCTAAAAACCCTGAACCAGAGGAGGAAAAAGATGAAGATGAAGATGAAGATGAAGATGAAGATGATGGGGATGAGCATGATTTTTCAAGTGGCAAAGTCACTAAAGTAACGGCGATTCATCTACGAATGGCTGAACTGGAATTTGCTGATACGCGCTTAAGTGTGGAAAGAAATCAAATTCGCTCCCTTTGGGAACAATTAAATCGTCTAGGGGAACAATATCATCGTATTCGCAAAGAATATACTATCGCTCAAGCGGAAGCGGCATGGCGCAGTAGTTGGTACGATTAATCAGTTATGATCAAACAGGGGTATCAGGGAAGCATAATACTGGGAAATTTGGAATCAAGAGGCAATTATGAAAGGGGAAATACCCGACTGGGTGAGATTACAAAAAGCCTTATCTGTAGAAGCGGAAAAAGGTTATCCCGATCTTCAGGGAAATCAGTACCGTTTTAGCGAGTTTTTCTGTCTTAGTTTCGGGGATAATCCTCCCGTGGGAATTTCCACCAGTGAGAGAAATCGCTGGCGAGAATTAGCCCAAAAATTTGCCCAATATTCCCAGTTTAATCCCAGACAAAGACAACAATTAGTCACCGAAACTCGCAATTTTTTACAACAATTACGGCAAACTTTAGAAGCAACCCCCACCCCAAAAGAACCAGCTGTGGCGAAAATTATTAATACCACTCCCATCACGGCAAAGGCTATTTCTCCACGGCAAGTTACCCTCGAACAACCCTTGAAATATCTAGCGGAAGTGGGAGAGAGAAAAGCTGGTCTTTTAGAAAAATTAAACCTCCACAAAGTTGAAGATTTATTATATTATTATCCCCGGGATCATATTGATTACAGTCGTCAAGTCAATATCGCCAATTTAACCGAGGGGGAAACGGTAACTTTAGTAGGGAATGTCAAGCGCTGTAATTGTTTTACTAGCCCCAAAAATACCAAGTTAGCTATCTTTGAATTGCTCTTACAGGATCGCACTGGACAGATAAAATTAAACCGTTTTTATGCGGGAACTCGCTATACTAATCGTGCTTGGCAAGAAGGACAAAAAAAACTCTATCTGGTGGGTTCGGTGGTGGCGGTTAGTGGTTTAGTCAAAGCGGGTAAATATGGGTTAACTTTAGAAAATCCTGAATTTGAATTATTAGACAGTTCTGGGGCAAGTATTGAGTCCTTAAAAATCGGGCGTATTCTGCCGGTTTATCCCCTCACCGATGGAGTACCCGCCGACCTAATTAGAAAGGCTGTAGTCGCCGCTTTTGGGGCAGTAGAGGCGATAAAAGATCCCTTGCCTTTCGGTCTAAGAAAACAATACGGATTAATCGATTTAAAAACGGCAATTACTAACATTCATTTCCCTAATAATGCCGAGATTCTAAGTCAAGCGCGACGGCGATTAGTCTTTGATGAATTCTTCTTTTTACAATTGGGTTTTCTGCGGCGGCGGCAACAGTATCGTCAGACACAAAAAAGTGCTGTTTTTAGTGCTAAGGGTCAACTAATTGATCGATTTAATCAGATAATTCCCTTTCAATTAACCAATGCTCAAAAACGAGTTATTGAGGAAATTTTAGAGGATTTAGATTCTAGCACCCCGATGAATCGTCTTGTGCAGGGGGATGTGGGTTCTGGCAAAACAATTGTCGGAGTTTATGCTATTTTAGCAGCCCTACAATCCGGTTATCAAGCGGCATTAATGGCTCCCACGGAAGTTTTAGCAGAACAACATTATCGTAAGTTAGTTAGCTGGTTTAATCTCTTACATTTACCCGTAGAATTATTAACTGGTTCCACAAAAACTGCTAAACGGCGAGAAATTCACGCCCAATTAGAGACAGGAGAATTACCACTTTTAGTGGGAACTCATGCCCTAATTCAAGATGCAGTTAATTTCCGCAAATTAGGTTTAGTTGTTATTGATGAACAGCATCGCTTTGGGGTACAACAAAGGGCAAGATTATTAAGCAAAGGAGAGTCTCCCCACGTTTTAACCATGACAGCAACACCGATTCCCCGTACTTTAGCTTTAACCCTGCATGGGGATTTGGATGTGAGTCAAATTGACGAATTACCCCCCGGCAGACAACCGATTCAAACCAGCGCTTTAAATGGGAATCAAAGAAGGGCTGCCTATGATTTAATTCGGCGTGAAATTGCCCAAGGCAGACAAGCTTATGTGATTTTTCCCTTGATTGAAGAATCGGAAAAATTAGATGTTAGGGCTGCGGTGGAAGAATATCAAAATTTATCAGAAAAGATTTTTCCCAATTTTAATATCGGTTTACTCCATGGTCGCATGAGTTCCGCCGAAAAAGAGGAAATCTTAACAGCTTTTCGCGATAATATTCTGCAAATTATTGTCTCAACTACGGTTATCGAAGTGGGGGTGGATGTTCCCAATGCCACGGTGATGTTAATTGAAAATGCCGAACGTTTTGGCCTTTCACAATTGCATCAATTACGGGGGCGCGTTGGCAGAGGTTCCCATCAATCCTATTGTTTACTTTTAAGTGGCAGTAATAGTGCTAATTCCCGTCAAAGATTGACGGTTTTGGAACAATCCCAAGACGGCTTTTTTATCTCGGAAATGGATATGCGATTTCGCGGTCCGGGGGAAGTTTTAGGACAACGACAATCGGGTTTACCAGATTTTGCCCTCGCTAGTTTAGTCGAGGATCAAGAGGTGTTAGTTTTGGCAAGAGATGCCGCCGAAAAAATTATGTTAGATGATCCCCATTTAATCACTTTGCCCAATTTGAAACAAGCCTTAGAAGCTAAATATCAACGGATGTTGGGAGCGGATATTTTAACTTGATTTAGATGTTCAGTGATCAGTAAACAGTAATACTAAATCCAGTTATTAAAAACTGATTATTTATTCTCCGTTTTGCATAGCCCATACTCAACGGATTTACTATTACTTCCGATTTTATCACTCAATCCAAGCTTTTGGGGGGTTCTACCCCCCAAACCCCCCGTTGGGGGCGTGGCGCCGCCCCCAAACCCCCCGCGCATTAGTTTTTCGGTGGGATGCTTACACGCAGCCGCTGACACATCTGTAATAATTTAAGAGTCACTCCACTTGCAGGAGTGCCTCTCCTGATATGTAGCCTATACTCAGCGGATTTAGTATAATCAGTAAACAGTAATCAGTGAAAAGACAGTAGCAAACTGCCATTTGATGAGGCTCACTTAATACATACTGCTCACTCAAAACTTAAAACTCAAATCTTATAACTGATAACTGATAACTGATAACTGATAACTGACGACTGATAACTGATTCAATTAACCAAATTTAATCATTTCTCGTCCTGCCATCACGGGTAATTCCCCTTTTAAAATCGGGATCAGTGTCTCGCGAATTCTGTCCGCATCGGGGGGACAACCCGGCATAAAAATATCGATGGGAATGACTTGATGGACGGGCAGCACTTGATCTAATAATTCGGGAACGATACCGGGTTCTTCTGGTAGTTGAGGGGTGTTATCTCCTAACTCTAAATAAGCCCTTTTTAGCACGGGATCGGCAGTTCCTAACATATTCCGCATAGCGGGAACGTTAGCAGTCACGGCGCAATCACCAAAAGAAACGACGGTTTTGGTATTTTGGCGGACTAGATGAATTAGTTCTAAATTATCCTGATTAGCGATCGCTCCTTCCACTAAACAGACATCGACATTTTCGGGATAGGTTTTCAGATCGCAGCCGACGGGACTATACACCACGTCAACTTTTTCGGCTAATTCTAACAGCCATTCATCCAAATCGAGGAAGGACATATGGCATCCCGAACAACCGGCTAACCAGACAGTAGCGAAGCGAATTTTACTCATAATTTTAATTTCTTGGTTGGTATTGTTGGCTGAGTTGCAATTTGGTCAAAAGGATCAAATGAAAAGAAATACTCTTTTAAGCTATTTTTGCCTCCCGGATAAACTCTTGCATTTTTTCCTCAAAGAAAGGAGCTAAATCTAGATTTTTCCAGTCTTTAAGTAGCTCAAAAATAATCGCCTCCGATGCAAAATTTCCCGTATAGGAAATAAAAGAAAAAGGACGTTTACTGAAATTGAGCAAACAGCTTAAAATCGTGCAATGGTCTTTTACTCCAAAACCAAGAGAACAGGTTTTATCTCGATCTTTTACTCGCCAATTATCAGCACTTTTGGCATAAATATCTAGGGCAACTAAAGCGGAATCCACTTCTCTAGAATATTTAATTAAGAGCGAATACAAAACCCTAGGCTCTTGACTAATATCAGACAAAATTTCAATTATCCGACAAGGAATACTAGAAAATTGCGCCGTCAAATTGGAGAGAGACTGACACATTTCTAGGGCTTGTAGAAATTGCGATTCGGGTGATGTGGTCATAATTATCTTGTTTGCTGAATTGAATCAGACCAAGGATATTGTTTTTGTGCCAGTAAATGCGCTTGTTGCTGCGAAAAGCCTCGATTAATCACTAAGTCAGATTCGTAGATTTCATGATTGAGAAACATCCGATCAAGATTATTCCCTTGAGCGCCAGCGAGTCTTCGCCAAGCTGCTACCATTAAACCTTCGGGAAAAAATTGATATCGAGACACTCCCGATCCAAAAGCATAATCCTTGGCGCGTCGGATATCGATCTCCGATATTTCGTATTGGGCAGCAATCTCTAGGATATCTTGATTATTATCCATAATCTGATCATATTCCTCCCTTACCTTGGCGGTTAGTTTCTGCTCGTAGATATCTAAATGCGCCCATCGATCACTATCACCCTCCATTGATTACTTTAACGCGTCCATTGGTGTTGAGTCCTAGCATTAACTAAAAATTCCAACTTCGAGCGATCTTCCTCTTTTTCAGAAACGGCGGAACCCTTGCGGAATATCGCCCCGGTTGGACAAGCGGCAACACATTTGCCGCAGGAAGTACAGGCAGAAACGCTGCCCCAAGGCTGATCCATTCCCGCAATAATTTTATCTTTTTCGCCGCGATAAGCCAGATCCCAAACGTGCGCCCCTTCAATTTCATCACAGACTCGCACACAACGAGTACAGAGAACACAACGATTATGATCAATACCGAAAAGAGGATGGGAAATATCTACTTCTCGCTTGGGAAAACGGTAGGGAAAACGACTATGATCCATACCCACTTCGATGGCTAAATCTTGCAATTCACAGTTACCATTAGCCACACAAACCGCACAAACGTGATTGCCTTCAGCGAATAATAATTCCACCGTCATGCGGCGATATTCTTTCAGTTTTGGGGTATCGGTATGAACCACCATTCCTTCCGCCACCTCCGTTACACAGGCGGGTAATAATTTATTAATACCTTCAATTTCTACCAAACATAAGCGACAGGCGGCCACTTCGGAAACCCCATCGAGATGACAGAGGGCGGGAATTTTTATTCCTACCTGACTAGCTGCCGCCAGAACTCGCGAACCCGCTTCGATCGCTACATCTTTACCATCAATGCTTAAAGTGATTACGGACATAAAAATTATTCTCCTTGAGGATAATATCCCTCTCCTTCCCATAGGCCACAGTTTGTGGCCTAGGGTGGGATTTTTACAGAAAGTTTTAACCTAGACAATCGGCTAAGTCTTTTGCGGGGGTAGTAATCGGCTGCAGGTGATAGGTATCGGCGAGGAATTTGAGGACGTTGGGGGAGATAAATGCCGGTAAAGTTGGTCCCAGACGGATATTTTGCATACCTAGATGCAGCAGGGTGAGCAGTACAGCGATCGCTTTTTGTTCGTACCAAGAGATAATTAGGGAGAGGGGAATCTCATTGACGCTAACGTTAAAAGCGTTGGCTAATCCTAGGGCGATTTTGATGGCACTATAGGCATCGTTACATTGTCCCACGTCCATCAGCCGGGGTAATCCTTCGATAGTACCTAATTGTTTGTCGAAAAAGCGGAATTTTCCACAGGCAAGGGTTAAAACGATGCAATCTTCGGGAACTTGTTCCACGAATTCGGTGTAGTAATTGCGATCGGGTTTTGCCCCATCGCAGCCCCCAACTAGGAAGAAGTGACGGATTTTACCCTGTTTAAGGGCATCAACCACCGTATCAGCGACACTGAGAACGGTATTGTGGGCAAATCCTACCATTACCTGCCGAGGTTCGCTTATTTCAGTAAATCCGGGCAATGACTGCGCTTTAGCAATCACGGGACTAAAATCGATCGCACCGTCCACTGTTTCTAAGCGGTTAATATGGGCATAACCCACAGGTCCGAGGGTAAAGAGTTTACTTTCATAGTTTTCGTGGGGAGGCATGAGACAATTAGTAGTTAAAACTATTGCCCCCGGAAACTTAGCAAATTCTTTAGTTTGATTTTGCCAGGCGGTGCCATAATGACCGTAGAGATGGGGATATTTTTCTTTGAGTTTTGGATAACCGTGGGCGGGTAATAATTCTCCGTGGGTATAGACTGTTATCCCAGTATTGGCAGTTTGTGCCAGTAAAGCCGCTAATTGTTTAATATCATGGCCGGAGACTAAAATGGCTTTACCTAGACGCGGATTTAAGGGAACATTTGTCGGTATGGGATGACCGTAGGTTTCGGTATGACCTTGATCTAATAATTCCATGGCCCGCAGGTTTGCTGCCCCAACTTTTAGACAGATTGCCACCCAATCATTCAGGTTTAAATCACTGCGATCAATTGCCGCTAAAGTCTCTTGGATAACCTGATAAACTGAGTCATCCTCTTGACCTAATTCCTGAGCGTGGAAAGTATAGGAAGCAAGACCTTTAACTCCGTAGATAGCGGTTAACTTTAGGGAAAAAATATCGAGATCCTGTACTTTTTCAATTAGTTCTAAGGATACTTCTTGACCTTGACTGACTAGGCTCTCATTAAAATTAGGCTGATAGTTAGCAAGTGCAGACCAGTCCACCGATCCCAATTGTGCTTTTAAATTTTCCCGAATCTCTAAACAACGCTGAATATAATCGGTAAAACGTCTTTGATCGAAGTTCACATTGGTCATGGTGGCGAAAAGCGACTCGCAGGTAAAAATATCGGCTTCGCGAGTAGATATCGCCGCTTCTTTGGCTTTTAAAACCACCGATGCTAATCCCCGCAGACAATAAACTAATAAGTCTTGAACGGCGTTGACTTCGGGACTTTTTCCACAGGCTCCCCACTGATGACAACCATTACCACTAGCGGTTTGTTCGCATTGTTCACAAAACATAAGTTTTCTCTCTTTTTTCAGTGGATTGACAGATTGTTGCGATTTTTTTCTACTAAATTTAATTCTGCTTTTTTGAAAGTTAGTTATCGGCCCTCACCCAGCAAGAATTATGGATTTTACGACTGGAAAGCTTGTCTTGACAGCCTCTACTCTCTGAACTATGTTTTTATTCTCTCACTCTTTTTGCCGGTTGGGTTCTGATTTTAGATTTCCTCAAGAATTACCGATTAAACAATTATTTAGTTGTCTTATTAAATTAAGTATTTTTTGTGATTTTTATGATATAATGAGCGAGATTTTCGATTTTTAGGTGGGTGTTTGCCAGTGTCATAGCAATCGGTCTCCTGATTAGGATAGAAAGTTGGAAATTAAGAGTTATTATCGCCTAACTGTGATGATGGGATTGCTTTCGACATAGATAGTCATCTCTTTTGTTATTTACTTAACTTAGCAATGATTGAAACCGCTCATCTCCCCGAATCTGCTCGAAATCTTTATCTGTTTTTGCCAGATCCTGATATTTGACATCAAGACTGATGAACGATTTATTTTATTAGTGGTATTCCGATATCTTTGCATATTTTATTAGCGAGAATATCCCTAATTTCCGTATGTCTTGGAATCGCAGATCTTTTATTTAGGGTTTGCTGAATAAATCTAAAAACCTTGTTGGATAAGGCTTTTAGACTTTTTTTCCCTGAAAAAGTGCCTACCATTGGAGTGATTGGGGGGAAAATTTAGGGATTTTTTCCCTGAAAATTAGG
>NZ_JASJFF010001019.1:0-4197 GCF_030065435.1 Microcystis sp. M53603_WE2 | reverse complement strand
CCACACCCCACACCCCACACCCCACACCCTGCCCCCAGGAAAAACTTTTTGCCGCAAACCCTAGGTAATTGACCACCTGAAAATGGGTCAAACCCGACACCCCACACCCTGCCCCCAGGAAAAACTTTTTGCCGCAAACCCTATTTATTCTCCCTTCTCCCCTCTCCCTTCTCCCCTTTCCCCTTTCCCTTCTCTGCAATAATTACTCGCAGCCAGAAGTCCATTGGGCTAATATCATACTTTGTGCTTTTTGTCAAAAAAACTTTTTTTTTGCAATAAAACTACACAAAAAAAAGATCATCGTTGCCCGTGAAATTGACTGATTTACCCGTCTTAATTAGGATCACCCTGTAGGTGTGGCAAGGGTTTCAACCATTGCTACCCAAAAAAGCACAGAATAACCGATTATGAAATTCTATCAAATCGCTGTCACCATTGTAACATCGTTGTTAAATAAAAATCTTTCTCAATTAATTCTTAAGAATTTGTAAATATTGCGGAATGTTAATTTAAATATTCTCAAGTTTTTGGAGTCAATCAATAATTTTTACTTATCTTTGTCGAACATTGGGTGAGGAGTCAGGAATCAGGAGATAGGGGGGTCACTGCTTGCGCGTTGCGGGGGGTTTTGGGGTGATAGGGTGATGAGACAGCTTCCCCACTTCCCCACTTCATAATTCATAATTCCCAATCCATCACTGATGACTGAAAACCGAGACAATTTTCTGAGGACTTTTTTTAATGGTGGAAACCGGATCGGGGTCATTTTCTTCCCTAGCCACGCGGATTAAGAGGGCGGCTAAAAAGAGACTGGCTAAACTGGAACTGCCGCCATAACTAAAGAGAGGGAAAGGTAAGCCGGTAGTGGGTAAAGAACCAGTAGCCACACCGATATTTAACAGGGATTGACCGATTAAAATTACCATCGCCCCGATCGCCACTAATTTTTTGATGCGATGACGACATTTAACCGCCACGATGAGGGCGAGAGTAGCGTAGAGAAATAGCATGATTAACAGTAAAATACCGCCAATAAAACCAAATTCCTCGCCAAAGACAGCGAAAATAAAATCCGTATCCGGGAAGGGTAGATAAGATAATTTTTGTAGGGATAAACCGTAACCGCTGCCGGTGGTTCCGCCAGAACCGATCGCCAGTAAACTCTGCACTAATTGATAACCATCACCCCGGGGATCCTGCCAGGGGTTTAAGAAAGACAAAATCCGTTTTCTCTGGTATTCGCGGAAAGTAACACTAACCACGGCCATAGTTACACCCAGTAAAGCGGTGCTGGTCATGTAGGATAAAGGCAGACCGGAGGCAAGAGCGATCAGCCAGAGAGTTATACCACACAGAGCAGTGGTACTCAAGTTAGGTTGTAAGAGGATGCCCGCTAGAATTAGCCCAAAAATAGCGATCCAAGTTAACCGTTGATTGACATTTAAACGCGGCCAACCACCGAAAACCGCCGCCCCTTGCAGGACGAGAAACGGTTTCATAAATTCCGACGGTTGCAAGAGAATCGGCCCGATTTTAATCCAACGGGTGGCACCGTTGATATTAGTTCCCAAACCGGGGATAAGAGTGATCAAAATTAATCCTAAAACTAATAAAATCATCCAGGGTGCGATTTTGAGGAGTTTCTCGATCGGCAATCGCACCAGGAAATTAAAGCCAATTAAGCCAATCCAAAGCCAGATTAATTGGCGGATAAAATAGTATAGTCCGTTATCAAAGCGACTGTCAGCCAGAGCGTAGGAAGCGGAAAAAAGCACCACTAACCCGACTAACAGCCACAAAAAAGTCATCCAGCGCAATAATCGCGCTTCGGCTGACCAGTTTTTCACATCGGGGTCAAAAATAGGAATAATGTATTGCCACACGGAGATTTTCGAGAAGAAGTATCTTGTACAGATTAACCGAAAAGACTAGGCTCGATCGCAGTTTGTTCCACTATCCGACGGCGACATGACCGATTAAACCGACATTTTCACCGTGCCATTCTAGGGTATCACCGATCGCCTGACCGTCGTGATAGGCAGCCAAGAGAATTTCCGCCGTTTTCCCCCAAACAATATTCCCCTGACGATCAAGGGAAATCATGCCCAGATCCCGACCATTGGTTTGGGATTCGCGCATCGATTTCTCCACGGCAGCGGCGAGGGAAAAACCATCGGTGACGCGAATGACCACCTTAGCGGCTAAACACTCATCGATAATATCTTCCCCGACTCCCGTACAACTTACGCCGGCCCATGGATTCGCATAATTGCCGGCCGGCATGGCACTGTCACTAACGCGACCGATTCTTTCTAATCCCTTCCCTCCGGTAGAAGTTCCGGCGGCGATGTCTCCTTGTTGATCAAGGGCCACTACCCCGATAGTTCCCCGTTGTGCTGACGAATCGGCGAATAAACGGGCCATTTTGCGATTAAAATTCGTCTTTCTTTCCTCCATCCATTCTTGAATCCGATAATCGGTGAGGGGATCATAGAGGGGAATTTGTAATTCTCGGGCCAGATCTGCAGCTCCAATTTCCGAGAGAATGCGATCCTCTTGACTTTGGAGAAATTGAGCCAGGCTAATGGGATTCTGTACCCGCGAGACGTTAATGACACCGCTTAAACGCTGGTGACGACCATCCATCAAGGCTGCACTCATTCGCACCTGACCGTCCGATTGCACCACCGAACCGGTCCCGGCATTAAATCGCGGTTCATCCTCCAGTAACATACATCCTTTTGTCACCGCCTCCACAGCACTAGCACCATTGTCAAGGAGGTTGTAAATATTCTTAACAATCCCCCGGAGAGAATCGCGGACTGATTCTAAACCACCTTTGTCCTCTAGGGAACTCGCTCCCCCATGAATAATTAACTTCGGATTTACTTTGGTCATTATTGTCCCAATATCACATTACCGATCGGATCTAAACTATCACGTTATCGCTACTCCGCTTCGCCAGTGCCGTCTTAACCGGTAAGTAGGGTTTGCGGCAAAAAGTTTTTCGTGGGGACAGGGTGCGGGGTGTGGGGTGTGGGGTGTGGGGTTTTACCCATTTTCAGGGGTTCAATTACCTAATTTTCAGGGAAAAAGTCCAGGGATTTTGCCCCGATCACTCCCAGATCCGGTACTTTTTGATTGACAAAAGATCTAAAAGTGTTACCCAACAAGGTTTTCAGATTTATTCAGCCAACCCTAATTACTCACCGTTCGCTCCTTTCTGGAAGCGAGAATTTGCTCAATTGTCTCAAATACAGTCTAGCCAACACATTGACCGTTCTCACCGAAATTTATCAGTACATAAAGACTATTTTGAGGTTAACGAATTGATTGGGGATTTGAGTGGGTAAGTGCCAATCAACCCCCTCAAAGCCTAATTATCAACGAGCCTTGAAAAGAGGGCGAACGAGGGGACTTGAACCCCCGAGTGGTGGAACCACAATCCACTGCCTTAACCACTTGGCTACGCTCGCCGTACACCTTTTCGAGTATAGCACAAGACGAATGGTTGACAAGAGGTTTTTTATCCTAATTCAGGCTATGGTTAGGGTAAGTGAGTGATGATTTGAGAGCTTATGAAATTGGCGCGGTTAGGGGGAATAGTGTTAGGAGTGGTTTTAGGGGGAATTGCGGGGATATTGCTGACAACTAACCCCAATCGTCAAGATTACGAACAATACGCTTCCCAGAGGTTAACTAGCTATCTTAGGGATAATGTCTGCGCTCGGGCGCAAGCTTCCCTCGATGTGCAAGCTCTCTTGCGGGGTTACTGTAAAATGTTGGTGGATACGGGTCAACCTTTTCTACAAGAAGCGATCGCCAGCAAGACTACTAGAAAGAATTTTCTCATTTTCAGTGTTTATCAAACGGAATTATGGTTCCCTCCCCCTTTACCTAGTTACCACTTCAGCAGCGTCGGTTTTTTGAATAAATTATACATCTACGAAGCTTTAGAACTGTAATCAGGCCATGGGTGTGGGGATTTTTAAAACCTAGACCCAAACTAACTTTTGGATAAGATGCACAGTTGGCATTCATAGCTTGATTCAGTAAGGCCTACTTTTCTTCTTGTCTTCTTGCTGCTCATTGGTCTAAAATTTCGGCGTGAACTTGGCGAGTAATTGGATAAAAATAGGCAAGAATTAAGCTAATGATCAGGAAAAATGCTGGTAAAGGGGCAATTGCTAGGCGAAT
>NZ_JASJFF010000718.1:0-2237 GCF_030065435.1 Microcystis sp. M53603_WE2 | reverse complement strand
GTATTCATGATTCTACCGTTTAATTGTTTCTCTTTATTTTGCCTTAGCTAACGTTTTTAGTCTCTAAGCATTTATACTTATGGCAAAATTGGGATGCTCCCCCAATGTTTGGTTAAAATAGAGGGGCAAAAGTCGCCACAGGGTCGCTTCAATGACAGTTCGACAACCCCGCTACAGTAAAGAAGAATTTGCTCGACGTGGTAATGAGATTTATCAATCTCAGGTACGTCCCCAAGTCGAGGAGGGTAATCAGGGGAAAATTGTGGCAATTGACATTGAAACAGGGGCTTTTGAAGTAGCGGATGATTTGGTAAGCGCAGCGAAGCAACTTTCTGCACGAGTGCCTGATACTCAGACATGGTTTGTTCGCATTGGGCATTCAGCCGTCGATCACTTTGGCGCAAGGAGCCTGAGAACAAAGCCATGATGCAAGGTCGTGTAAATCAAGGCTGTGAGGCGACGTTAGCGATCGCAGTCAGAAACAATGAAACAACGCAGATAGTAGATGCTGTAATTGATACAGGATTTTCGGGTTTTCTCACCTTGCCGTCTGACATAATTGCTAGGTTAGGGTTTATTTGGGAGGGTCGAGATCTTGCGACGTTAGGCGATGGGACTTTCTGCACGTTTGAAGTTTACATCGGGCTTGTGATCTGGGACGGGCAATATCGTGAGATTTACATCAACGAATCAGAGACGGTTCCGTTGATTGGGATGCAGCTATTACGAGGATACGATTTGCGAATTCAGGCAATTGAGGGTGGTTTAGTTACGATCGAAGCGTTGAAGTAGAGTGCGATGCTGAAGGCACTGGGTAACAGTACGCCATCGCTGTAGCAACGTGAAAGCTAGAATATATTAAGCCCTATACGTTAGATGTTGTCTATGATACGGTGATTTGGTTCTGGGTTGGTTCCCATGCAGAGTACGATATGCTGCTGGAGCAATTGTAGTGCGATGCCGAAGGCACTGCGTAGTGCGATCTTGTAGGGTGCGTCCCCTAATCTGGCTCCCACTGCTCCACCGATCGATTTTTGGGAACGCACCATGCCCACTCAAAATCGGTAAAACCCTACACCCTACACCCCACACCCTGCCCCCACGAAAAACTTTTTGCCGCAAACCCTAATCAATTAACGCTCATTCTTAATTCTCCTGGCTACTGGCTCCTTACTCCTCACCTAAAGGAAGATTTTTGATTTTTGCAAGAGGTCTCTTGTTTGAGTATGGGACTGACTTCTTTGCTTCAGGATCAAATCCCGTCAGTACCGCTCGCTCAATCCTTGACGGGGTGAGCTTTTCCAACTCTTTGACCCCATCTTGCTCCCAAAAATGAGCGAAGGATGAGTCCCATTAGAGGAAACTTTGCCCTTACCAGTGCGTCTTTAGCCTCTAAGCAAACAAGTGTCACGCTTGCGATAGAATAGATCGGACTTAGCCTAAATGGGGTCAGGGAAAGAATGTGCGGAATTGTTGGCTATATCGGAACCCAAACAGCGATCGATATTCTCCTAGCTGGTTTGGAACGTTTAGAATATCGGGGTTATGATTCGGCAGGAATTGCCACAATTCTCGAAGGTGAATTACATCGAGTCCGCGCCCAGGGAAAACTCTACAATCTGCGGGAAAAATTAGAACAGGAAGTTAATCCCTCCCAAATTGGCATCGGTCACACCCGTTGGGCAACCCACGGCAAACCCGTAGAAAGTAATGCCCATCCCCACACCGATAATAGTCAACGGGTGGCAGTGGTACAGAATGGCATTGTCGAAAATTTTCAGGTATTAAGAACAGAATTAAAGGAAAAAGGCTGCATATTTGACTCGGAAACCGACACAGAAGTTATTCCCCATCTAATCGCCAGTTATCTACCCAAACCTACCGATGAAGACTACTTGGGGGTGAGTCCTTTCCTCAAGGCAGTTTTAAGGGCAATTGAACGTTTGGAGGGGGCCTTTGCCCTAGGGGTGATTAGTCCCGATTATCCCGATGAATTGATTGTCGTGCGGCAACACGCCCCTTTAATCATCGGTTTTGGTCAAGGGGAGTTTTTCTGTGCCTCCGATGTTAGTGCTTTGGTTCCCCATACCCGGGCGGTGCTGTCCCTGGATAATGGCGAAATCGCTCGCTTAACACCCTTGGGAGTAGAAATTTATAATTTTGAGGGCAAAAGAGTCCGTAAAAGCCCCAGAGTCCTCGATTGGAGTCCGACCACCGTAGAAAAACAGGGTTATCGT
>NZ_JASJFF010000422.1:0-1672 GCF_030065435.1 Microcystis sp. M53603_WE2 | reverse complement strand
CCCCAACCCACGGGAATCAGTACCTACATTCTTAACCTCTTACCCTACCTGAAAAATTTAGAACCAACCCTACTAACAGCTAATAGTTATCCCGACTTTAACTGTTATTCTATCCCCAAGGGTCTCGGCCCCGATCGAGGAGCGAAAGGTCATTTAAAACGCTTACTCTGGACTCAGTGGCAGTTACCGTCAATTTACCGACAATTAAACGCCAATTTACTCTTTTCTCCCCTTCCGGAAGCGCCGATAAATTCTCCCTGTCGCTTTGTCGTCATGGTCCACGATTTAATTCCCCTGCGGTTTCCCAGTTTTACTTCCCCCTTAACTCACTATTTCCGTTATTATGTGCCGCAGGTATTACAACAGGCAAAACATATTATCTGCAACTCTCAGGCAACGGCCAAAGATATCACTGAATATTATCAAATTCCCGCCGATAAAATTACTTCTATTCCCCTAGCCTACGATCATCATCACTTTCGCCCTATTCAAGATGATAAGCCAGAGCATCCCTATTTTCTCTATCTCGGTCGTCCCAATCCCTATAAAAATTTACCGCGTTTAATCGCCGCTTTTGCCCAACTGCCTCCAGATTTAAGCGATTATCGTCTTTGGATTGCCGGCAGCTTTGATCGCCGTTATACCCCCAATTTACAACAACAAGCGCGGGAATTAGCAGTCAGCGATCGCATTAAATTTCTCGACTATATCCCCTACGATCACCTACCCAAAGTTATCAGTCAAGCCACTGCTTTAGTCTTCCCCAGTCTCTGGGAAGGCTTCGGATTGCCCGTTTTAGAGGCTATGGCCTGCGGTACACCCGTCATTACCTCAAATTTGTCATCTTTGCCCGAAGTCACGGCAACAGCGGCAATTTTAATCGATCCCTATCGAGTCGAGTGCATAGCCGATGCCCTAAAAATTATCGCTCAAGATCGACAATTACAGTCAAAATTAAGTCATCTAGGCAAAAAACGAGCCAATGAGTTTAGTTGGCAAAAAACCGGTCTAGCTACAGCCGCAATCTTAAATCAATATCTAGAGTATGCTTAACTGACAGGGTTTCCCGTCCAGATGAAGTGTAACCTGATCGGTCATCGTCGCAAAAAGAAAAATAATTTGACAGATCGGCAGCATTTGCTGTAGGATTGATGATCGTGACCTTAATTGGAGAGATGGCCGAGCGGTTGAAGGCGCAGCACTGGAAATGCTGTTTAGGGGTAACTTTAACGAGGGTTCGAATCCCTCTCTCTCCGTTCCCAAAGCACCTCATATCTATGAGGTGCTTTTTATCTTCTCCCCCACTCCCCACTTCATAATTGATAATTTATAATTGATAATTCCCGCTCCCCACTTCATAATTGATAATTGATAATTCCCGCTCCCCACTTCATAATTCATAATTGATAATTCATAATTCCCACTCTCTTATACTTTTTAAACAGGATTTAGTCTAATTCCCGTCGGTAGGCCATCTTTACACTTAGCTAACCACTCCAATAAACTATCTAACTGCTGTTGCGGTTTTACCGCTCCTAAACCCCTAACCGTCACCTGTTTGGGACTATAAACAAAGCGTGATTGTATATGTTGGGGTAGGTGTTCTTGTAATAATTTCCACGCTGGTTCTTCCATGGGAGTTTCTAGGATAATATGCTGTTTTCCGTCGGGT
>NZ_JASJFF010000220.1:0-3618 GCF_030065435.1 Microcystis sp. M53603_WE2 | reverse complement strand
AGCCGAGAGTGCCGTGGTGGAATCCCTTCTAGTTCTCGATGCCACTTTAGGACAAAACGGGCTGCGACAGGCCGAGGTTTTCTCGGAAGCTGCCCAATTAAGCGGCGTGATCCTGACTAAAATCGATGGTACAGCTAAAGGAGGTGTCGCCCTTGCCGTAGCGCGTCAGCTTAACCTACCGATTCGCTTTGTTGGTGCTGGGGAAGGAATCGAGGATCTGCGGCCCTTTTCCAGTTACGAATTCGTGGAAGCTTTACTGAGTGGCGATTAATCTCACCCTAGCTATCTTTCATAATCTTTTCATGGTTGCTTCATAATTGTCTCATTTTTAGTTATGCTAGAAATGGAGACTCGGGGTAACAACTATGCAAAGGACAATTACAGTTAGTCATCTAGGAGTATATTATCGCGGCGTGGAAGCCCTACGGGATATCACCCTGAAAATTTATCCCGGACGATTAACCGGTATTATCGGTCCCAACGGCGCGGGTAAAAGTACCCTGATCAAAGCCATGCTAGGATTAATTCCCGTACAACAGGGAACCGTTAACTATCAAGGGCAATCTCTACAGCAACAACTGGATAAAGTCGCTTATGTTCCCCAAAGATCTCAAATCGACTGGACCTATCCCGTCACCGCTTGGGATGTGGTAATGATGGGGAGAGTCAGGAAAACGGGTTGGTTTCGCCCTTTTTCCCATATTAGTCGTCAACAGGCTTTAAATGCCCTAGAACGGGTGGAAATGGCTGATTTACGCCATCGTCCCCTCGGTCAGTTGTCGGGGGGACAACAGCAAAGAGTCTTTTTAGCCAGATCTTTGGCCCAAGAAGCGGAGATTTTCTGTTTTGATGAACCTTTCGTTGGGGTAGATCAAAAAACCGAGGGGGTTCTTTTTAATATCTTTGGTGAGTTAGCCCAAAAAAATAAAATTGTCCTGGTGGTTAACCATGATTTAGGCGAATCTATCACCCATTTTGCTGATTTAATCCTCTTAAATAAAGAATTGATCCTCGCCGATCAACGGTCTAAGGTCTTAACTGATTTTAATCTCCGGCGTGCCTATGGGGGTAAAGTCTCCTTCTACGATGCCATGACACCACCAGATCATCGCCGATCGAGTCTCGATTATTTCGATCGCCTCTCGAAAAACAATGCGATAAACTAGAAGCGAAGATATTTTGGCTGACTGCCGATAGGGACACCGATGAAAACTATTTCCCCGCAAGAAGTAACAGGAACGATCGAACTGGCTCCTAACTATCGAATTCCCCTGTTTTTGGTAATTTTATCGCTGCCTTTACTCTTTTTACAGGTCTGGCTGGGCATAATTTTCTCCCTGTTAGGGCTATTCTTGATGTTCCAGACTACCCGCATTCGTCTCCAGTTTACCCCCACCTCCTTAGATGTCTATCTATCTGGGCAACAAATTCGCTCCTTTCCCTACCAAGAATGGCAAAATTGGCGGATTTTCTGGAATAAAGTCCCGATCCTATTTTATTTCAAAGAAATTAACAGCATTCATTTTTTGCCCATTATCTTTGACAGCGCAACCCTGAGACTGTGCCTCGAAAAATACTATCCTTTAGCAGCATCGCCAGCGATCGACTCAGAAGCGAACTAAGATTGAGATAAAATAAAATCTGGCAATTAATAGCGTCTTAAGTAGGTAGGTGTTAAAAATTGTCAGATCCCCCCGCCTATCGGCACCCCCCTTATTAAGGGGGGCAGGGGGGATCCCCCCGCCTATCGGCACCCCCCTTATTAAGGGGGGCAGGGGGGATCGAAGGCAAGATATATCGTCTATTAATTAGAACCACTTACTTAATTGCCTGCCTTGGCCCTCTGTTCGCTCTGCATTTCTAAAGCCGATGAATTCAGAAGATTTTAATGTTTTACCCCTTGACAAAATGACAGACTTACCCAATGAATCTGTCGAAGAATTTAGTTTTGATGATCTCTGGAACGATCGCCCAGTAGAGAATCCGCTGCCATCGGCAATCGCCCCCGAAGGCGAATTAGTTCCCACAGCGCAGGCGCAACCCCTGCGGGCAGAAATCGAGGCTCTAGAACGGCAAAAACAGAGCCTAGAGGCAGAAATCTCGGCATTAAAAGCGGAAAGAGAACGCTTGATCGCCGAGGAACTAGGAGATATCAAAGCTCAAATCGAAAGAATGCTCAAGGAAGGCGTAAAAGACCTAGAACAACGCAAACAGGCGTTAGAAGTGGCGATCGAACAGTTAGAACGCCGTCGTGAGCGGATTCGGCAGGAAATGCGGAGTAATTTCGCCGGAGTCTCCCAGGATATGGCCGTGCGGGTTCAGGGATTTAAAGACTATCTGGTGGGCAGTTTACAGGATTTGGCCGCGGCTGCCGAACAGTTGGAATTACCCCGTTTTGAGACCCCCGAAAAATCCCCCCGACCCGTGGAACCTCCCCTGCGGACCGAACGGGAGGAAAACCCCCGTCCATCCCGTGGCAGTCAAGGCCGGGATGATCGCGAAGAAAGTCCCCGTCCCTCCCGTAGCAGTAACCAGGGCCGGGATAATTGGCAAGAACCCCGTCGCTCTAACCGTTCGGGTTATGAATCGGAACCGGTGGGACAATCTACCCCCAGACAGGGCTTTTCTGAGCAAAATCAGCGCATCCAAACTCTTTTAGACCGTTATCGCAGTCGTCCTGACTATTACGGTCCGCCTTGGCAATTACGGCGCACTTTTGAACCAATTCACGCCGAACGGGTGCAACAGTGGTTCTTTAAACAGGGGGGCCGGGGTACTGTTCGCGGTATGGGCAGCCGTCTCCAGAATATTCTGGTCGCTTCGGCAATTATCTCGATTATGGCGGAATTACAGGGCGATCGCTTCCGTTCTCTCGTTCTGGCTAATAGTCCCGAACGTTTAGGCGAATGGCGGCGCGGTCTCCAAGATTGTCTCGGCATTTCCCGCGCCGATTTTGGACCAGACCGCGGCATCGTTCTCTTTGAGTCTCCCGAAGCTTTAATTCAAAAAGCGGAACGTTTAATTGAGGATAAATATTCACCGCTCATTATCATCGATGATACCGAAGAACGGCTCAATTTCGCTCTTTTACAATTCCCCTACTGGTTAGCTTTTGCCCCTGAACCCCAACAAAGTTCTAGTTATTGGTATTAAGTACCTAAGCAAAATTAATGTAACTACCGAGGTAGAGAAAAAAGAAGGAAAGCAAGTGGGAAAAAGTCGGGGGGACAAAAAGGACATCAAGGATACACCTGAGCACTCTTGTGTCACTTTCGGAAAACCCCTGTCAACTCTAAGTTCTGAAACTCTTATTTCATAAGCAATTGCTCACCGTCAGTCCGGAAAGAGCCTTAGAAAGGGTGAGTCAACCGGAGAAGATAGTCAGACACGAACCCTCAAATCAGTCTTGTCAATGTGGATGTAACCTAACAGGTGTAGAAGCAGAAAGAGTTATGAAACGGCAAGTATTTCACCTACCCGTCTTGAAGATGGTTGCTGAGATGAGGAGATTATGCTGACGATCTCTTGCGCTTTCTTGAGCGTCAGGATGTTCCTTAATCTCGGACGATTTTACTCTCTGGTCGATAAAAAGTATTATTGATATTAAATATCGCTTTT
>NZ_JASJFF010000886.1:0-5531 GCF_030065435.1 Microcystis sp. M53603_WE2 | reverse complement strand
TTGAACATTAACGGTAATCACTTTCGAGGTTTCTCCCGCCGCAAAACTGACGGTTCCTGAGGGTAAGACTCCCCCCACAAAATCAGTGGCATTAGCTGCACTGGTTCCTGAGCCTGTTACTGCCCAGTTGACGTTATTGGCTCCTGTGGTATTAACTGCACGAGTAACGGTAAAGGTAAAGGCTTTGCTGCCACTATTCCCTTCCGTTTGGTTGGCATTGGTCGCCGCGATCGCCAAGGTGGGATTCGTGCTAGACCCCGCTAACTTCCATCCCATGTCTTTAAACAACCCCAAGGTTACAGGGCCAGGGTTAAGGATACTTTCCCCAGAACCAATAGAATAGGTCATGAGAGCGTTGGGAGTATTGTTAAATACTTCATCCAAGTGAGCGTAACTTGATCCACCACTCCAAGTGCTTGGGGCGTAGAGCTTAACTCGGTTTCCGCCATTAGCAGCATTGGCATTAGACCCATCAAAGAAAATGTTGTTACTGGTAAGCTGACTGCCCAAAGCAGTAGAAGGATTGGGAAATAGGGACGTATTCAACAAACTTTGTCCAGAACCATTCTCGGTAAAACGATCATAAATTCCTGGAAACCCTGTGCCGAATCCCCACGAGCCTACGCCAGATTGATTGTCCATCAAACCCAAGAAACCTAAACCATGACCTAGTTCATGCAGAACAACACTGACAAAACTAATTTGATTGGTGGGTACATTATTGTCTAACCCGTAATACCAGTTAAAGTTACTGTTGAACTGGGATCCAATATCACTTGCTGTCGGATCTAAATCTTGTCCTGCCAAGGAATTTGCTAGTGCAATAGGATACCAGGTATTCGTTTGAGGTGCTCCAGAAAAATTTATGAAAAAGTCCTCTGGCCCAGCCTGCCCCAGAATACCAGAACCTAAATTAGCAAAGGAAGCATTGACATTAATCGGTACAGAGGAATCCAGTAAACTCTCCCAAATATCTACGGCAAACTGAAAGGCCGTTTGCGCTGCTGGGGTAAATCCTGTGTAATTAACATTGATAACAGTATTGCTTGTAGGAAAATTAACTTGTCCCGTTGATGTCAGGAAATTGGTCGGTAATCCAACCCGAAAACGACTGGGATTGGGATCTAGAAAAAGAGAAGCTTTCGGCAAAAATCCCCCCACCTTGGAGGACGTTAGCATTTCCCCCAGAGCGCTACTTCCTGTCTTCGTCATACCCGTATCGTGAAAAGGGTCGTCAACGCTTTCCCCAGTATTCTGTAATAGCTTCCCCTCTGTCTTCAATGGAGAGGGAAGGGTTTGGATAGCGGGAAAGACCACTTGACCCGTAGCAGTAGGGGAGACTGGAACCGTGGGGGCCTCAGAGGAGACTGTAGATGGGGAGGGGTCAGAGTTCAGGACTCCTAAGGGAGAAGTTTCCTTCGATACAGTTAAATCGTCGGAACCTGTTAAATCAAAGGTGATTGGGGAGGCTCCATCAAAACTCAAAGAATCTGCTGGAGATGGCATATTTGTACTAGATAAATTGGAACTTACTTGTGTTGTCTTCATGACTTTACCTACCTAATTGTCCGAAAATTAATCGGTTAATTACTTAAGTTTGTTGAATTCTTTCTGTTTATGGTTAGGGAAAAAGACAAGCCCAACTTTTCTGCCCTGGGGCTAAATCTCTCATCTATTTATGATTATAAATAGACAAGTTTAACAAAAAAATAAATTTTTTCTTAAATTTATCCAATAGCCTGATGAGTCACAGCAATAAGAAAAGCATTATTGAGAATGAAAAAACGTGAAAGTATTAAGCTGCCTGTGCATTTAAATTACTCCTTGAGGCGCAGTTAAAATTCGTTGCGTAAATGCGTCCTAGCTTACTAGGTCAGGGTTTCTCAATCAACAGAGTAAATACTAAGACTATTTTCCAAAAACTGTAGCCCAATTATAGAAAAGATAATTAAGTGGATAAATCGCCTCTTATTGTTTCTGTGTGTAAGGGAGAAGAATAGAAATAATTTTCTAAAATATAGTCTTTAAAACCTTGCCTAGCAAGACTTGTATAAATAATAAGCACTAATAAATATACCAGGTTTATCAGAGACAATAAATGGGTAATATTTGGAGATAAAAAGTAATTTTTTGTTTAATAACTGGTAAAATTTTTTATAGTTTTTTAACTGATTTGCGATTTATATTTTTTAAATATAAATCAGTAATTTTATTTATTTTTCTATTAATTGCCAGCCAAATATACACCTTTATCTTCTTACAATAAATCAGCCGCCACATTCAAATCAATACCTATTGCTTAAATCAAACCTTCTCCTCACTTCAGTCTGGTTTCTGCGGTTTGATTGCTTGCTGTCACCAACTGAAGAAATCTTACCTTTAGATGAGCCTACTTTTACCTCAATCTGCTTAACCGGAACCGTGGCTAAATTAATCTTTTTTTCCTAAGTTTCCTGGAAAGATTAAGGTAAAAATTAGCTCTATCCGCCCTTAGATTGGCTGATCATGGCTATTGGCCACCGATTCGGGGCTATCCTCGCCAATCCAAGCCCTAACTAACTCGTAGCAGAGACCGAGCAGAACCGGTCCGACGAACAAACCAATAATCCCGTAGGCGATCACTCCCCCGAACACCCCTAGCAGAATCACCACCATGGGAATGGGCAGACCGCGCCCCATTAAGATCGGTTTGAGGAAATTATCCACCAAGGTGGCGGGAATCATCCAGATGGTAAACAAGAGGGCGATGGAATGGGGTAGTGTTACCCAAGCGTGAATGAGCGCCCCCAAGACAATCAAACCAGGGCCAATTTGGAGAATGCCCAAAATTAGGGTGAGGAAAGTTAATAAACCGGCTGCAGGGGTTCCCACCGTCACTAAACCGATGCCGATCAAAAGACTCTGGATAATAGCAACGCCAATAACACCACGGCTAACATTGCGGACGGTGGAGGCGGTTAGACTGGCCAGCGCGATGCCTCTACCCGGGGCGATCTTTTCCGCTAACCGGTTCATCGGGCGAGTCAGATTTTTAGCCGAGAGGGTGAGGGCTGCCGCAATCAGAATCGAGGCGATAAATTTCAGCACCGTCAGACCAGTACTGGTGGCCAGAGAAAGGGATATTTTGCCCAGTTCTTTTAATTGTGGCTCGAAGCGTTGAAGAAATTGACCCGTGTTATCCGATGCCTGCTGCCAGAGACCGGCAATCCTTTCGCCAATCAGCGGCCAGGTGGCCAGATCGTCGGGGGGAGGGGGAATCACCGCCGCACCAGTATCGATATATTCCGCCAGCGTTCGCAGATTACCGGCCAGAACCGCTGCAATACCACTCACCGGACCGATAATAATCCCTAGACAAAGTAGGGTGAGGAGAACTGTGGCCAGTTTCGCCCGGCCCGCGAGTAACTTTTTTAACCAGAGAAAGAGCGGATACCAAGCGATCGCTAGAATTGCTCCCCAGAGGATCATGGTTAGGAAGGGACGCAGTAGGGTAAAACCGGCAAATAACAACAGGCCGAGAAAAAACAGCCGGATGACGAGATCGATAATTTTAGCGTCATTTTTCATCAATAGCGATCGCCTTTTGGCTAGATGAGGACATTGCTGCAATTATGGCAGTTTTTCGTTATCGGTAGTGATTCGCTGGTAGTGGTCAGCCGTCTTGCTTATCTGGTGGGGATTGTGTAAAATATTTCCTAATCAAAATAATTGCCCGATAAATCTTTACTTCCAATCGTCTTGATCGAGTAAAATCGACTAATTTAATCTATTAACAAGGATGCAAGCAAATTTATTAGAAGTGCGGGGAGCCACCCGTCGATTTGGGGGATTAGTCGCTGTGGATGGCGTTGGCTTTCAGGTACAAAAAAACGAGATTTTTGGCTTAATTGGACCGAATGGGGCGGGAAAAACGACTTTATTTAATCTGATCACCGGTTTAATTCCCCTATCGAGTGGTGATTTAATTTATCAAGGCGACAGTTTGGCGAATTATCGTCCTCACCAGATCGCTAAGGCAGGAATTGCCCGTACTTTCCAGAATTTGCGCTTATTTGGTGAATTATCGGCTTTAGAAAATGTTGCGATCGCTGGTCACATTCATAATAGCTCCAATCTCTGGACAGGAATTTTGGGTTTACCAGCTTCGAGAAGGGAGGAGGAAAAAACCTATAAAAGAGCGGGGGAATTATTAGATTTAGTCGGACTAACCGACCAAAGCAATCGAAAAGCCCGTAATTTAGCCTATGGTGATCAAAGACGCTTGGAAATTGCCCGCGCTTTAGCTTTGCAACCCCAGTTATTACTCCTGGATGAACCAGCAGCCGGGATGAATCCCAGCGAAAAGGGGTCATTAAGTCAGCTAATTCGACAAATTCGCGATAATTTAGCTCTAACCGTCCTGTTAATCGAACATCATGTGCCTTTAGTGATGGGATTATGCGATCGCATTGCCGTGTTAGATTTCGGTAAGTTAATCGCTTTGGGAGATCCAGCTACAGTCAGGGAGAATCGCGCGGTGATTGAAGCTTATTTAGGGGATGAATAAGGATTTTAGATAATTCCTCTTCAGGTTAATGGGAGATAAGTAGGTAGGCGTTAAAAATTATCAGACACCACCCTTATCAAGGGGGACTAAGGGTAGGGTTGATTCATGAATCAACCCTACTATGAATCAACTCTAGGACTGAGGGGGGATCGAACCTAAAATCCATTTTTAATTTAATTATAACCAGCTACTTAACAATGATTATTTAATTACCAGAGATAGTCAAAAAAAGGGTTAAAGTTTCTCCCGATCGATATTTTGTCATAAGTAGGGACGCACAATTATTTGTAGGATGGGTTAGCGGTAGCGTAACCCATGCTAACTCATCCAGTCGCTTAATTCCTTTAATCTTGTTAGTGCGTAACAACTCTCGACGCACCTCATAATCAGCAATTTCTGGAAGAATAACCCTAATAGCTGCTTTAATTAGGGTTTGTAGCCAACAATTACAAGCTAGACTTTCAGGCGCTCGCTTAGGATTAGTAATTAAACCGATAATTCCCGTATCTAATAAAACTACTCTATTCACCAAGTTACTCCCTTTAAGTGAGCCAGAAATAAAGGACGCTCAGATAAGCGATCTTGGTCAAGTGCTTCGATTAAATATTCACCGGTTTCTTGTTGTTCCTGTTCATCTTCTTCATCAATCCAAGATTGAAGTAAATTAACCAGTTTGGTCTGTTTTTCTTGTTCTAAAATAGTATCCTTAAGTAGCTTGAGGACATAAGCTTCTAGAGAAAGACCTTTCTCCCTCGCTTTTTGGCTGAGATATTGTTCGATTTCTGATGTTAAATTAAGAGTTAGTGGCATGGGCTTGACTTGAATCAATTTATCGTGTCTTTAACTAGGGTCTGCTGAAAAAGTTTTTCCTAGAAGCAGGGTGTAGGGTGTAGGGTGTGGGGTGTGGGGTTTTACCGATTTTGAGGGGGTCAATTACCTAATTTTCAGGGAAAAAGTACCTGAATTTCCCCCTGATCACTCCCAT
>NZ_JASJFF010001184.1:0-1846 GCF_030065435.1 Microcystis sp. M53603_WE2 | reverse complement strand
CTGGGCAAACAAATTAGCCTGTAATTCAGAGCCGGCAATCGTTTTGACGATTTAGATAAAATTTTCAATGTGACACTTTAGGGTGCGGAATGTGGGTTGAATTCTTTCTGTTTATGGTTAGGGAAAAAGACAAGCCCAACCTTTCTGCCCTGGGGCTAAATTTGTTATCCACCTGTAATTACAACTAGACAAGTCAAGTCTAACAAAAAAATTTTTTTCTTAAATTTATCCAAGAGCCTGATGAGTAACAGCAATAAGAAAAGTATTGTTGAGAATAATGAAGAAACTCAGAAGTATTGTCAAGTTTTGTCGAAAATATACGCAAATAACAGCAAACAACTGCTACTGTGGTTAGTGCAAGTTTACCTTACAGTTCCAATGAAACTATCAGATTATGCCAAGAAAAAGGGGATCAATTACTGGACTTACACGATACATAAATACTAAAAAATCAACAAAACCCTTATACCTTTTTTCAAAAAGTGTTTCATACTTGAATGTTAAGATTTTGAAGATCATGACCAAGTTATGTATTCGCTCTGATGATACCAAAAAGGACTGATTATTGACTCCATTCTCAATAGTCAATCTAATTTAGCACTGTAAAATACTGGTTTTGTGAAGTTTTATTGCAGGATTCAACACTTCTGAATAGGCGGTTAAAATGCGACTTAGCTTATAACTACCGTAAACTCCCGCCCGAATCAATTGTTTGAACAACAATTAATATTTGCTTCACTTTTTTGACACACAATGGAAAACCGGCGGGAAAACTGAGCAATCTCTGAGCCAGATTATTCTTTCCCAGCCGGTTTATGTTGACACTTAGCCTCAAGTCATCTAAGCCGCAAAGATATTATCTTCTGTCAAGTTAAGGTTAGGAGTCAAGGTCGCCAAGAGAGTCTGAACCGATGAACCATTACCATCCACATCAAAGAAGAGTTGGCCTGTTGGTTTATTAAAGATAAAGCGATGGCTGGCCGTCGTGGCGACGGTTCCCAAGACAAATTGAGCCGCCGCAATACTTTCACCGGCGATTAATCCGCCACCAAAACCCGCCGCCGAGACTTGGAGCGTATCTTGGAAAACGTTGAAGTCCGTAATCGTATCTTGGCCTTCACTGGCAAGGCTATAGGCAATTACGTCAAAACCAGCACCAGAGGTAATCGTGTCATTCCCTGCAGCACCTACTAACATATCGCTGGCATTGGAACCAATCAAAATGTCATGGCCCGCTCGACCGCTCAGATTGCGGGTAGTTCCGGCTTCGATCACATCGTTACCCGTGGTTCCCTGTTGATTGAGAACACCGTCATCATTCAGGATCGTAGTGGTGACAGCACCTGGTGTGCCAATGGTATAGCCAGTGCCACTTGCTAGGGTAAAGGCGATCGTTTCATTGGCTTCTTTGACGGTATCTCCGGTGGTCACGATCTCGATCTGAGCCGTTGTCTGACCAGATGCGAAGACAATATTACCCGTTGTTGGTGAGACAAAATTCCCGCCGTAGGCATTGTAGTCATTGCCGCGAGTTGCCGTACCACCAAGGGTAAAGTTAACGGTTAAAGAGTTAGTGGTGGCTCCTGAACGAGTGAAGTTATAGACGAGGTTAGTTTTGCCGTTTTCACTAACGCCACTGTAGTTACTGGCAAGGGTAACGGAGGTTCCTTCATCATCATTTTGGATAGTGCCAACAGCAGTGGCCGTGGTAATCGTTGCTCCGTTGGTGGGATTGGAGAGGGTGACGGTGAAGTTTTCGTTAGGTTCGACGGTGGTATCCCCTTGAACATTAACGGTAATCACTTTCGAGGTTTCTCCCGCCGCAAAACTGACGGTTCCTGAGGGT
>NZ_JASJFF010000592.1:0-3987 GCF_030065435.1 Microcystis sp. M53603_WE2 | reverse complement strand
CTTTTTTGAAATCCAAAAGTACCAGATATGGGAGTGATCAGGGGGAAATTCAGCTACTTTTTCCCTGAAAATTAGGTAATTGACCCCCTCAAAATCGGTAAAACCCCACACCCCACACCCTACACCCTACACCCTGCCCCTAGGAAAAACTTTTTCAGCAGACCCTAACTATTGAGTTAAAAACAGGCGATTTCAAGAGGAAGGGGGCAATTCTAAGGGAATAGCCCCGATTATTCCCTTACGAAAATCATTGAGTAACTGCATGGCTGCCCTTTCTTTATCTTCTTGATATTTGAGATTGGCCAATTTTTCGATAAAATCTTCCCCGGTCATGTCTAGAGTATTCAACCCATAACGAGATTCTAAAAGTCCTTCATACTGTAATTCTCTTAATAAATCGACAAAAGCCGCCGCTATCCTTTGGTTATCATAACCAGCATCGCCAATATCCTCACAGATAGCTAATTTCACCGCATCCCTTTGATTATCTAAACGGGAAGGAATCACCCCCGGCGCATCTAATAGTTCTAAGGTGTCGGAAATTCGTACCCATTGTAATTGTCGCGTTACTCCGGCCCTGCGGGCGCTGGCGACGACTTTTCGCCCTAATAAACGGTTAATCAGGGCAGATTTGCCCACATTGGGAAACCCGATCACCACAGCCCGCACTGGACGCGGTAACATTCCTCTTAGTTGACGTTTTTGGTTAATTTCATCGCCAATTTTTTCCGCCGCTTTGATAATTGCTTTAACTCTTTCTCCCTGTTTAGCGTTAGTAAAATAGACGGTTTTTCCTTGACTTTTAAACCATGTTACCCATTGTTGCTGGGCAGATTCGGGAATCATATCGAGACGATTTAAGATTAACAAGCGCGGTTTATTGCCAATCCAATCGTCCACCTGCGGATGATGGGAAGCTAAGGGAATGCGAGCATCGCGCACTTCTAAGACCACATCCACGAGTTTAAGATGTTCCTTGAGTTTTCTTTCCGCTTTGGCAATATGACCGGGATACCATTGAATTAACGACATGGGAGATGGGAGTATAAAATTAAATCTTATCAGGAATAGTCCCTAGATAGCTATAATTATCTGAGAAAAAGTTTAGTAATTTCACTGCAATTATAACAGGATTGTCGATGACTAATTTAAAAAAATGGCAAATTATTAAATCCGAGCTAGTTTTTCATAATCGTTGGTGTCAAGTCCGTCAAGACGCGGTGAAGTTATCCTCCGGACAAGTTATCGATGATTATTTCGTTAATATTCGTCCTGAAATTGTTTTAGTTGTTCCAGTTACTGGGGATAATCAATTGGTTTTTGTCCGTCAATATCGTCACGGAGTTAAGGAAATTTTATTGGAATTTCCTGCCGGAGCAGTAGATGCGGGTGAAGATGATATTACTGCGGCAGCGCGTCGGGAATTCGAGGAGGAAACCGGTTATCAAAGTGATTCTCTAATACCTCTGGCTGTTTTGTACGATAATCCCGTTAAAGATACTAACAGAATTCATATTTTTTTGGCTCTTAATGCTACTCCCACAGGTCAACAAAAGTTAGATATTACCGAGGAAATTGAAGTTATTCTTCGACCTTTACAGGAAATTAATCCACAGGAAATTACCGTCTCTGGTAGTTTAGCTGCTTTCTATCTAGCGAGGGATTTTTTAAAGCAAAATTAAGGAGTTATAGCAGTTATATTAATGGGGAGGTAGGAAGTTTTCGTTTATTCCCACTTCCCCACTTCCCGCTCTCCTACCTCTGCGCTTTTCTCTACTGTTTGAACGGGATTTGTATTACTTTAAGTTTTATTTTTTTTTCACTTGTCTATGAGTAATTTTTTGATGATTGCTGGCTTTATCCTATCAGCTTATGCGATTGTTGCCAACGATTCCCTACAAACTTTAGGGACTTTTTTAAGTGCCAATGAAGAACGTCCCTGGTGGATTTTATGGCTGTACACCAGTATAATCTTAGCCTCGATTTTTATCGCTGGTTGGTATATTAATCAGGGAGATGTGGCTTATAATCGACTAGAAATGATTCCCTTCCCAGAAACTTTTACTTGGATTTATATCGTTCCTCCCTTAGCAATTTTAATTCTCACCACTTGGGGAATACCTGTGAGTACAACCTTTTTGGTTTTAACAGTTTTTGCTCCCCAATCTCTAGATGAAATGTTAGTTAAATCCGCTTGGGGTTATGCTCTTGCTGTTATAGTGGGGTTAGTCATCTATCGAATTATTTATCGATTAGAAAACTTTTTCCTAGAAACAGTTAATAAAGAACCTCAAAAAATCTGGGTAGTTTTACAGTGGTTATCCACCGGGTTTCTCTGGAGTCAATGGTTAATGCAAGATTTTGCTAATATTTTCGCCTATCTTCCCAGAAAGTTAGCGGCAACATGGTTAGTTTTATCTCTAACAGTTATGCTACTCCTGCAAACCATCATTTTTATTAATCATGGTGGTCAAATCGAGAAAATTGTCACTAGCAAAACTAACGCCCATGATCCGCGTTCTGCAACAATTATTAACTTAATTTATGGCTTAATTTTACTCTTTTTTGTTGGCTATAATCATATTCCCATGAGTACCACTTGGGTATTTTTAGGTTTATTAGGAGGTCGAGAAATTTCTCTGACTTTAACCAGAGAAACCCCTAATTTAGCCGCCACGGGTAAATTGGTTTTAGGGGATGCCTTGAAAGCTTTTATCGGTATGATTGTTAGTGTTACTATCGCTCTTGCTTTACCTCTAATCGCTCAAAAACTTAACTATCTATAGGAAGTGGGGTGTGGGGTGTGGGGTGTGGGGTGTGGGGTGTGGGGAGATGTAAATTAAGAATAACAAGATTGGGGAGATAGGCGATCGATTGACGACCCGGAGTGATAAAGTTTTCTATTACTGATAATCTCGAAATTATCGTTCAACCAGATTAAAGATGCTTCTGTGACTAGACCTTCTTCAAGAGTGACTAGGGAAAAATTGCGAGATTTACCCGTATCGGAGTGGAGAATACGAGGGACACTGGCAGCATTCAGATAAACAGTTCCCATCTCGGAAGTGACCACGGGATTGCGTAAACGGGAAGTGGTATGACGGAGACGGTGGTGCATATGACCGAAACTGACCAGAGGAACCTGTTTTCCTAATAGCTGTGCTTGTTCGATGGCCGCTGCTAAATCGGGATCCCCGTGGTCCCCTCCCAAGGGTTGCCAATCGCGACCACAGATAGCTTCCGCTTCCTTTCCCAGTCCGGCCGGACCATTGTGACCTAAAAAAATCAGGTTATTATAGGCAGTATCTTGAATATTAGCGATAATTTTGGCAGTAGATTCGGCAAAACTGCTGATATTATAGCGTTCTTGAAAAAATTCTCCATTTTTCCACTCGGAACCTCCCCAAGTAAAGGGACGACCCCCAACAATCGAAAGCTGTAAACTGGGCAGGTCTAGTTTTGAGTAACCCACATGAGCAACCCCTAATAATTCTAACTGGGCGGTGACACGATCTTCTTGATTGCGATCGTAGGGACATTTTTTTCGTCCCCAGGAGGTGGCACTATACCAAGCGTCATGATTACCGAGAATAACGGCTTTTGGTAAGGACAAACTAGCAATCCGACCGACAATTTCTAGGGATTCATTGCCAAAATCGCCGACAAATAGGGCTAAATCCACTTGTAAAGCTTCTAGAGCTAAATTATCTTCTATTTCCCATTGGTCGTGAACGTCACCGATGACGGCGATTTTATAGGTGCGAGGGAAAGAACTTACCATTACCAGTTATCAACTATCATTTATCAGTAACGATCATAACTAGGATTGGCCGAATAAATAGGGTCTGCTGAAAAAGTTTGTTGGTGGGGGCAGGGTGTGGGGTGTGGGGTGTGGGGTGTGGGGTTTTACCGATTTTGAGGTAGTCAGTTACCTAATTTTCAGGGAAAAAGTACCTGAATTTTACCCCCGATCCCTCCAATGGTCGG
>NZ_JASJFF010001192.1:0-3032 GCF_030065435.1 Microcystis sp. M53603_WE2 | reverse complement strand
GCTATTTCAAGGGATGGTACAGCTAGACGCTGGGACAGGGACGGAAATTTGCGCTCCGAGTTTAAAATAGAAGAAGATATCGTCTATGGTATCGCTTTTAGTCCTGATGGTCAAGAGATTGTGATTATTGCTAGGGATGGTCAAAAGCATCGATGGCCCTTAGAAACGGAATATAATTATTTACAAAAATTGCTCGATCGAGGTTGTCTTTGGTTAGAAGATTATCTCGGAAATCGTCCCGAAAAACGAGAAGCTCTATCCCTGTGTACTGGGAAAATAAAACCATTCACATTTTAAACTTGGTTTGACTGGGTGGGGGCAAAGGTTAAATTAATTAGTTAATTTCTTCAGTAATTATTGCCTAACCCACCCGCTAAATAATCTTAACTTTTAATCCGATGGGGGGGGATTTTCTGCGCTTGGCGATCGAGTTTCTGGGGGAGTATCTTCTCCGATAGTTTCTTCTGGGGGCAAATCTTCCTCTGGGGGGGGATTTTCTGCGCTTGGCGATCGAGTTTCTGGGGGAGTATCTTCTCCGATAGTTTCTTCTGGGGGCAAATCTTCCTCGGTAACTTCAATAATCACCGTTTCGCTAACAGCAATAGTTTCGACTTCAACATTTGCGACAGGTTCAGTCGGGGGAATTTCTGGGGGATTTTCGGAAGAGTTGATCTCTTCCGTTGCCAAATCAAAATCATCGAAATCATCGAAATCATCGAAAGTTTCATCATCATCAATAATTTCTGCGGCTTTTTCCCCAATTTCTGTCACTGATTCTGTAATAGTTTCCCCGATAGCCGCCGCTTTTTCTATAACGGGGTCCACCGTTTCTTGAGCTTTTTCCTCAATTTCTGTCACTGATTCTGTAATAGTTTCCCCGATAGCCGCCGCTTTTTCTATAACGGGGTCCACCGTTTCTTTAACCGTTTCTTTAACTTTTGCCGCTACTTTCTCAGCTTTAGCTTTAGTTTTAGGGGATTGAGAGGGAGTAACTTTCCCCAGACGATTGCCTAACCAACCGACAATAGTAAATAATTTAACCGGTTTGTCGGGATAAAAAAGTGCTTGTCTGAGTTTGAGAGTTTGCCAAGCGAAAGCAATAAATAATATGGCTGCGGCAGCTTGTCCGAGGAGGATAGCGCCTGTAATCCTTCCCGCGCACAACCAGAGGACAAGGGCATAGAATAATCCTACCGCACTCCAGAGAAAATCATCTTGACGGTGGCGATCGGGGGCGATAAAAGCGGTGGTGAGGAGGTACAGACTACTCAATCCCACAACGACCGCTAGGATATAGGGCAACATTTGCGATTCTCCTTTGACATTTCCTTTTTTATTGTGCGTTATTTGGGGTCGATCGAGTCTATTTTTGGCTCTTCTGGTTTCTGTGTGGAAACGGGGTCTATACTGATAGTTTCTTCAGCAAAATACTCCTAAAAGTCTTTCCCAGTAAATATTTCACGATTCTATAAGCAAAAATTATCACACAAAGTCGAGAAGAGCCTATTTTTTGATTAATTTGGGAAATTATCGAGTCAGATAGTCTTTACCTGTGTTTATGAATAGCCAGCGTTAATATTAGGAAATTCTGGGTTTATCCTCTGCTGCTTGTGCTGATCAGATTAAACAAGCTTTCGGATCAAATGATTAAGTTTTGGTCTTTAACAAGCAAAGCAAAATTAGCAACTCTTGATCAACCCACAGACAAACTGTTATCTTTAGCAATTAGTGCCGATGGTAAATATTTAATTATTGGTAGTGCTGACAAAAATGTAAAAATTTGGCAAAATGGGCAATAGTGACACCTCAAGATAAGTAAGTAGTTATAATTAAATTGAAGATAAATTTCGCTTCTGATCCCCCCTGCCCCCCTTAATAAGGGGGGTGCCGATTCCCCCTTAGTCCCCCCTTGATCAGAGGGGTGTCTGACAACTTTTAACACCTACCTACTTAACTGCTATAATTAGAAACTCATGCCGACAATATTTTATTGGGGAGAAGATGAATTTGCTATTAACCAAGCGGTGAAAAATCTGCAAGCAAAACTTCTCGATCCCAATTGGATACAGTTTAATTATGACAAAATCAACGGCGATCGCAATGAGGCAATTATCGAGGCCCTCAATCAAGCGATGACTCCAGTTTTCGGCATGGGAAATCGTTTAGTTTGGTTAGCTGATACGGTTATTTGTCAACAATGTTCCGAGGATATTTTCCAGGAATTACAGCGCACTTTGCCCAATTTACCCGAAAATTCCTATCTGTTATTAACCAGTGCCAAAAAACCCGACTCCCGCTTAAAATCGAGCAAGTTTATCCAAAATCAGGCGGAGGTTAAAGAATTTGAACTAATTCCGCCTTGGAAAGTCGAGGAAATTGCCCAAAGAGTTAGGGAAATTGCCAAAGAAGTGGGGGTAAAATTAACCCCCGATGCGATCGAACTCTTAGCTGAATCGGTGGGAAATAACAGCCGCTTGCTGTGGATGGAGTTAGAAAAACTGCGTTTATTTAAAAATAATTCGGCGGGAACTATTGACAAAAAGGACATTTTAAGCTTAGTCAATGCCAGCAATCAAAGCAGCTTACAGTTAGCCAGTGCTATTTTAAAACGGGAGACAGGCAAGGCCCTCGAATTAGTCAATGAATTATTAAATCGCAACGAGAACCCCCTAGGTATCACCGCCACCCTAGGGGGTCAATTTCGCACTTGGGCAATAGTGAAATTAAAAATTGAAGAAGGAGAAAAAGACGACAAAAATATCGCCGCCGCCGCCGAAATTGCCAATCCCAAGCGACTGTATTTCATTCGCAAAGAGATACAATCCTTTTCTTCTAAGCAACTTCTGGCCACCTTGCCCATACTTCTCGAATTAGAATATCGTCTCAAGCGGGGTGCAGAACCTTTGGCAACTTTGCAAACCAAAATTATCGAACTTTGTTGTTTATTGGTGACTTAAGTAGGTAGGTATTAAAAACTTTCAGATCCCCCCGCCTATCGGCACCCCCCTTATCAAGGGGGGCAGGGGGGATCG
>NZ_JASJFF010000364.1:0-3238 GCF_030065435.1 Microcystis sp. M53603_WE2 | reverse complement strand
CAACTATAGGATTGAATCTTTTCAGAGGTTTGGGTTTTCTCTCAATAACAGAGGGACAGAGGTGGTTAGCTGAACGTTGGGAAAAACTGATAGTTTTATCGACGTAAGAAGCAGAAAAATTAGCTAAATTAACAGGATGTACTCTCAGAAAATTTGAAGAGAGATAGGCTTTTAGTGGCTTGGGAACAAGCTTTATCAATTTATTCATAATCAATATTGGCAGAGGATTAAAGATTAGTTATTGTCACTAACTCTTTTGATTAGAAAAAGATAAACTTGAGAATTTTCATTCAAATTTATTGACTCAAAATCAGCTGTACTTAATTTAAATGAATCAACCCTACCCGCGCATTAGCTTTTCGGTGGGATGCTTACACGCAGCTGCTGATACATTTGTCATCATCTAAGAGTCACGGACAATTGCTGATTGTCGGTATTCCTGCAAATGTGAGATGCACCCTATCTCAACAAGCAATTTAAATGCGCGGGCAGCTTACAACAGCATTTCGCCCTATTGAGGAGATTCAAAAATTAGTTCGCTATTATTCAGTTTTTCAACGACTAACTTGCGATAGAGTGTCACCTGACGAAGGATTTGGTCGGGATTGTTTTTCTTGTTAGAAAACATGATCATTTTAATCGATTCAAATTCTATTCTTGTGATCACACCATCTTTGATCGCTCGTTCAATTGTAACTCGTAAATATTCTAATTCTTGGCTTTCCTCTGGGGTAATTTCCAGACTGTTAGGATGTTCTATTTTCATGATCGATTGTTCTTACCGGCTAACTGATAACTAGATAATCACGGCTATTTTTTTCACACTTTCACAATCGGTGGAGAGAGAGTTTCCGTCTGGTTAGAAACGGCGAGATTATTATTATTTTGGCTGTTATTTTGCGGCAATTGTCCCGAGGCTAAATTCTGCCCCTCTCCCGTAATCAAACGAGCGCCACGACCGCGGGTAAAATAATTCCAACCCCATTGCACCATCACCACTAATTTATTATCAAATTCGATCAGATAGTAAATATGGGCCCAAACCCAGACTAACCAAGCGATGAACCCAGAAAACTTGACAAATCCCAAATCAACCACGGCCGCATTTTGGCCGATCACTGCCAGACTACCTCGATCGATATAATGAAAAGGTTGAATAGTTTGCCCTTTTAGGCGAGAAATTAATAAATTGGCCAGATATTCGCCCTCCTGCATGGCCACGGGGGCAATTCCGGGTAAAGGTTTATCTCCCTGATGGGCAAAATTAGCCAGATCCCCGATCACAAAAATATTGGCATAACCAGCGATACTTAAATCCGGTTCGACGATTACCCGACCGACGCGATCGAGATTTACCCCAGTTCTTTCGGCCAAAATTCGCCCCATTCTCGATGCTTTTACCCCCGCTGCCCATAAAATTGTCTCGGCAGCGATTTCTGTGGTTTTTTCTCCCTGACGGACGCTGACACAACCTTCAACAATATTGGTAACGATGCTGTTAGTTTGCACTGTCACCCCTAATTTTGTGAGAGAAGCGGCAGCTTTAGCGGATAAATCGGGTGAATATGGGGGTAATACTCGATCCATCCCTTCTAAGAGCAAAATTTTCGCTTCTGTGGGGTTAATCTGGTGGAAATCAGACCTAAGCGCACCGTGGGCAATTTCAGCGATCGCTCCTGCTAATTCTACCCCCGTCGGTCCGCCTCCGACAATAACAAAAGTTAATAAAGCTTGCCGCTTTTCGGCATCGATTTCTTTCTCGGCCTTCTCGAAAGCGAGATAGATGCGACGACGCATTTCTACTGCGTCTTCAATGGTTTTTAACCCGGGAGCGTAGGGCTGCCATTGATCATTGCCAAAATAGTGATGACTGACTCCCGTGGCAATGACTAACTGATCGTAGGCGATCGGCGGGTGATCTTTCAAGATCACTTCTCCCTTAACTGGATCTATATCTATGGCATGATCGAGGAGAATATCTGTATTGTCATGACCCCGTAGGATTAAGCGCAAAGGTGAGGAGATATCGGCCGGAGACAGCGCCCCAGTAGCGACTTGATAGAGGAGGGGCTGAAAAAGATGGAAATTTCGCTTATCGATGAGGGTAACATGAACGGGGGCGTTTTTTAGGGCTTTGGCCGTGTATAAACCCGCAAATCCGCCGCCGATGATAACAACTCTTGGCTGTTTTTCAGTCATTGCTTAACAATAATTCATAAATTTTTCCCTAGTGTAGTCCGGATTGTCACAATTTAGCGGTGACGAGCGTTACCGAAAACAGCAGTCTTTAACCTAGAAAAAAATATAGATAAGCTGCCCGCGCATTTAAATTGCTTGTTGAGATGAGGCACTCTTGCACTCTTGCAAGAGTCAACAGAACGTAGGTTGGGTTGAAGCATGAAACCCAACGCCTGCTCATGTTACGCTACCGCTAACCCATCCTACAAATAATTTGCCTCCCTACTTAAGCTCTTGACTATCTAAATTACTCGTTAAGATTGCAGGGGAGCAGGGAGAGGCAGTTTGAGCATTTGTACTAAAATTTCCAATACGGAGTTGAAATTCAGTACAGCTTACAGTGCTTATGCCCAGAATTTGACCTATATATGCTCGAAAAACTTGAAAAGACCGCTACGCCGTTTTACCTAAGTTTATGACCTGGGTTAACCAGGTGGGAACTTATATTCCGCGTTTCTGTTTCCGAGTACAAGCTCGGTTTACTACCACACGGATTGGTTACTTGCTCCCTTATCACAATCAAGCATAGATCAAAAAACTTGAAAGGCAGTCACCAACGTAGAAGCCTGATTTGGTTTTATCGTAGCATTTTTTTTTCTCAGAGGCAAGAGGGGCGATTCAGTGATCAGTGATCAGTGATCAGTTATCAGTGATCAGATTTGAGTTTTCAGTTTAGGGACTTGCGTGGGAATAATATCCCAGCCAGAAAATCGCTCTGTAGAAGAATAAGACCAGCCCTAAATGGTACATTATCAAAGCGCAAATCCCTTACTGTTTACCGATCACAGCCAAAAAGCCTGCCAACACCCAGCAATTCCCAATGCAAACGGTAGCACAGAATACAGAACCCGTCTTACTCTTGCCTTTCAAAATGGAGTGAAGGGTTTGAACAGTGGGTTTCGGGGGAATGGAAGTCAAACAACTGGGTTTTATGGGGATGCTGAGCTATTTCCAGGTAGTTATCCCTGGGATAACTGACCCTCGAAGTGCCAGCAATGCT
>NZ_JASJFF010001395.1:0-1700 GCF_030065435.1 Microcystis sp. M53603_WE2 | reverse complement strand
GTGCTGTCCCTGGATAATGGCGAAATCGCTCGGTTAACACCCTTGGGAGTAGAAATTTATAATTTTGAGGGCAAAAGAGTCCGTAAAAGCCCCAGAGTCCTCGATTGGAGTCCGACGACCGTAGAAAAACAGGGTTATCGTCACTTCATGCTCAAGGAAATCTACGAACAACCCGGAGTGGTGCGCGACTGTTTAGGAACCTATCTGCATCCCCATTGGACAGCACAAAATGAGGATAATGTCAACCCGATAAATATTAATTTTTCTGAAGAAATTTACGATAATTTAGAACATATTCAGATTTTAGCCTGTGGAACCAGTTGGCACGCTAGTTTAGTCGGTAAATACTTGATCGAGCAGTTGGCAGGTATTCCCACCAGGGTACAGTACGCCTCGGAATTTCGCTATGCACCCACGCCCCTGATGCCCAATACTTTAACTATCGGGGTGACGCAATCGGGGGAAACAGCCGACACTTTAGCGGCTTTGGAAACGGAAAAACAGCGTCGTTTAGGATTAGAAAAAAAATATCAGGCCCGGATTATCGGTATTACTAATCGCCCCGAAAGTACCCTAGCACAAATGGTCGATCAGATTATTAATACCCAAGCAGGAATCGAGATCGGGGTGGCGGCAACTAAGAGTTTTACGGCACAATTATTGGGTTTTTATCTCTTAGCTTTGGATTTATCCTATCGTCGTCAAACTTTGTCTTTAGAGAGAATCGAGGAAATTATTAATGGAATGCGATCGCTGCCAAGATCGATCGAAACTGTCTTAGAAACACAGGAAAAAGCGATCGAAGAATTGGCCCATGAATTTAATGACACCCAAGACTTTATTTTCTTGGGACGGGGGATTAATTTCCCCATTGCCTTAGAAGGGGCCTTAAAACTCAAAGAAATCAGTTATATTCATGCGGAAGGCTATCCAGCCGGAGAAATGAAACACGGACCAATCGCGCTTTTAGATGCAAAAGTTCCCGTAGTAGCGATTGCTATGCCGGGGATAGTTTATGATAAGGTTCTCTCCAATGCACAGGAAGCAAAAGCAAGGGATGCGCGATTATTGGGAGTAGTTGCCGACAGCGATACGGAAGCGCCAAAAGTCTTTAATGATTTGTTGTATGTGCCGGAAATTGAAGAATTATTATCGCCAATTCTAACAGTAATTCCCCTACAATTGCTCTCCTATCATATCGCAGCCCGTCGCGGTTTAGACGTGGATCAGCCGCGCAATTTAGCCAAAAGTGTCACAGTGGAGTAAAGTTCAACAGGTTGAAACTATCCGATCAAGTGGAGATATCTGATCGTTGTGCTTTGCTGTTCTATGTTGTTCAGGTTTCATCCCTTCGGTAAAACCGAGGGTCCTCCCCTGACATTTGTGATAAAATCAAGAGGCCGACTGACATCTGAGAAGCGATAGCAACCATGACGGGTGTGGACTTACAGCAATTATTACTAGAAAAATGGGGTCGTTCCTACGATATCCAGCTACGACGCATCAAAGATAAGGTTCATGTCCAGGTAATGTGGAAATATCTCGAACAAGCTTCTTTTCCCCTCTCCGAGTCTGAATATCTGGAACATCTCAATGCGATCGCTAATTATCTCCACGAATGGGGTGGTTTTAGTCAATTTCAAGCTTTTATCCGCGAAACCCGCGAGCGTCCCCGTCTCGGTAAAGCGGTTAGTCTGGCC
>NZ_JASJFF010001122.1:0-1013 GCF_030065435.1 Microcystis sp. M53603_WE2 | reverse complement strand
TAAATTCTCGACAATTTCCTGACAATCGGCACCGGTTTGCAAATAATCGCTAATTTCCTCGTCGGAAACTTCTTCCGTCAAACCATCACTACAGAGAATTAAACTATCGCCGGATTGCACATCCAGGGGAGATACCGTCACTGGGGGCAAATTGCGACGACCGAGACATTGAAATAAAATATGTCGCCAAGGGTGGTTTTTCGCATCTTCTTTGGACAGATCGCCCATTTTTATCGCCCTAGCTATCCAAGTATGATCTTCCGTCACCTGTTCTAATTTTTGCTCACGAAAGCGATAGAGACGGGAATCACCAATATGGGTGTACCAAGAGCCATCATCTCGGAAGATAGCCATGACTAGGGTTGTCCCCATGTCCTGTCTTTCGGGATTTTTGAGTTGATCTTCAATAATCTTCTCGTTAGCGGCAGTAATTGCCTCCTGCAGCAATTCCCCGGCAGCCAGGTCAGAATTCCAGTGTTCTTCTAGATGAGCTTGGATAGTTTTAGTGGCGATTTGACTAGCTTCCTCGCCCCCCGCATGACCCCCCATACCATCAGCAACGATAAAAAAGCGGCGATCGGGGTCGATATAATAACTATCCTGATTAACCGATCGCACTACACCAGGATCGGTCATTCCCCCAAAAGAAAGATTGTTCATCGAAATTTCTGCTGCTAACACAATATTTATTATCCTGCGATCAATTACATCATACGATCCTGACGTTCAATTTTTCGCCAAAGTCTCAAGAGGGCTATCCCCGGCAGCAGCGAAATCGCCATCGGTACTAAAGTTAACCAACCAAAACCATTGACAAATAGAAGAGTCGCTGAGATAAGCAAAGCACTGATCAGTAAAGTATAGTTGGTTCCCATTTGAATCATACCCAATCGCCGCAAAAGTCGATCGGATTCGCTGGAACGTACCCGGACGCGGATATCACCCCGTTCTAATTTTTCGATCGTATCATCGATGCGTCGGGGTAAACTCAGGGCGGTGCTGCTCACTTGGGC
>NZ_JASJFF010000457.1:0-6476 GCF_030065435.1 Microcystis sp. M53603_WE2 | reverse complement strand
CAATAAAGGTGTAGGACAAAAGGATGTATATAAATATGTCACTCAATTAAGAAGTGAATACCCTTTTGTTCAAGACCTTAACTCTACAGCTTGTCAACAGGCTTGCGAACGGACTTGGACTGCTATTCTTAGGTTCTATAATAACTGTAAGAACAAAATTGCTGGTAAGAAAGGATATCCTAAATACTCTAAACGTACTCATTCTGTTGAGTTTAAAAAGTCAGGTTGGCAACTTAATCGAAATTCCAAGAGAATAACTTTCACTGATGGGAAAAACATTGGGGAGTTAAAACTAATTGGTAGTCGAGACTTGTTGGATTTTCAAGAATGGCAAATTCAACGGATAAGAATAGTTAAAAGGGCTGATGGATATTATTGCCAGTTAATGCTAAAACTCGATGCTAGAGATATAACCCCACAATTAGAATCGACGGGTCATTGCCTAGGATTAGATCTGGGGTTAAAATATCTTTATGCTGACAGTAACGGGAATACAGTAGAGCCTCCTAAGTATTATCGAAAAGCCGAAAAGCGTCTTAATAAACTGAATAGAAGAAAGTCGAAAAAGTTTAAGAGAGGACAAAAGCAGTCTAATAACTACAAAAAAGCTAGTCAAAAATACGCCAAGGGACATTTAAAAGTAAGTAGGCAACGAGAAGAGTTTGCTAAAAAATTGGCACTCCGTTTAATTCAGTCAAACGACTTGATAGCCTACGAGGATTTAAAAGTCAAGAACCTTGTGCGTAATCGAAAACTAGCTAAGAGTATCAATGATGCTGGTTGGTCACAATTGAGAAAATGGATTGAGTACTTTGGTATTAAATACGGCAGGCTAACTATTGCAGTTAATCCAGCCTATACAAGTCAAGAATGCTTTAATTGTGGTCGGTTAATCCAAAAGTCTCTATCAGTTAGAACTCATGTTTGTTCCTGCGGATATGTGGAAGATAGAGACAAAATGGCGGCATTAAATATACTCAAAAAAGCTACGATAGGGCATATCGGAAGCTGGTCGTTAGACCTAAACGCTTGGGGAGATTTAAGCTCTATCTTGGTTGGTAGCAATACCTGCTAAGACAACTTGAGTCAGTGAACCAAGAATCCCTCGCATAAGCGCGACGGGAGTGTCAATCTAGAAAAATGATAGATCAAATCAACCTACGGGCGTAAATCTGTTGTAAAATGTTAGTATCTGGCAGTTAAAAGAGCCAAAAACTTTTGCATAATCCCAAGGTATGACCATAACAATACGATTTGATTGGCCTATTAATATCTCGGAATCCCTCCATTCACAAGCAGAGGAACAGGCTAAGATAGCATATATCATGACTTTGTTAAAATATGGAGAAATTAGTAGTGGGATAGCTGGCAGGCTATTGGGAGTCTCTCGTTTAGAAGTTCTCGAACTTATGGGTCAATATGGGGTTGCCATCTTCCCCGACCAAAATCGAGAAGAGTTAGAACAAGAGGTTACAGAAACCCTGCAACTATTAGAAGATTTTCCCCCGTGATTATTGTCTCTAATACCACTCCTTTAAGTGAGTTAGCTAAAGTTGGTCAACTTAACTTACTCCAAAAACTCTTTGGCAAAATTATTATTCCCCAAGAAGTTTATAATGAAGTCACCACAGGAAATCATCGGGCTGCTTCGGTTGTTCCTGCTGCTCAGTGGATTGAGGTATTTACCCTTCAATCTCCCGCTCAATTATTACAATTGCAAATTCAGTTTAAACTAGATTTGGGGGAAGCGGCTACAATTATCTTGGCAGAAGAATTAAAAGCGAATCGAGTCTTAATAGACGAAAAATTAGGAAGAAAAGTCGCTCAGTCTAGAAATTTGCCCGTAACTGGAACAATTGGACTTTTATTAATCGCCAAGAAGAAAGGAATTATTATTGAAGTTAAACCCATTTTAGAGCAGTTTTTGAGTCAAGGTAAAAGAATTAGCCCAATTCTTTATCAAGAAATATTAGGAATGGCTGAAGAAAGCTAGAAATTAATTCCACACACAAACCAGAAGAGCAAAATGTGACGGGAAAGCTAACTTAGATTTCGCTTCCCCTTATTCTATCGATCGCATCCCCTAGGGATTTTTTCCCGGTCGAACCGGCGATCAATACTGCTCCGAATGCAGCTGTTAGGGATTCGGGCAACGAGCGATCGCTGTCCAGTTAGTGGATGTGTTCGGCAATGATGCCAGTGCCACGGTTGAGGTGAGGTAAAATTGAGAGACTTTCTCAAAAAGATGAGGTATAAACTGATTGGTTATTGACGAGTAGTTTGTGAGGCATTAGATTTATTGGGGGTTCCCCGATTTGTAACCGGTAACGGAGGGCTGGAAATTCTCTTAATCCCTCCTACAGCATAGGTTATGGCTTTTTGTCAATGGGGAAGTCTAGGTATAACCCCGGTGGATTTAACCGTTATAAAACTTCCAAGTGTATAATCATTGTCTTTGTGTCTTTGCTACTCTAAAAATTTCTTGAGCTGTTGCTGAACCGACAAAACGCCAGTGCCAAGGTTCATAACTAACACCTTGGGAATTGTTTTTCGGAAATGATAGTTCAAAGCCAAATTCCTTAGCATGAAGGGTTAACCATTTAAAAGCATCAGTTTCAGCAAATTTGTAGGTAATATCATCTCTAGCCTTCAGATTCCCATCGGTTAAATCAAGGGCGTATCCTGTATGATGTTCACTATAACCGGGTGGTGCGCTGATTTTGGCTGCAGCTTCCGGTGAACCTTGGCGCTGAATTTGAGATTGCCAGAGTTGATCCTGGTGGGCAATAGTACGAAAACCAGAGACAGGAATAATCCATACTCGATCCTCTCTAGCTGCATAAGCTAAACGGCTTTTACTTCGGATCACCGATATAGACTCCAAAAGGGTTATAGCTATTGGATCATGCAGGTTAAGCGCCGTTTAGCTTAGATCAACTTCATTAAGGCTAAGGCTGTTTCTGGTGCAATCCTTTCAAATCTTTGATACTCATCCTGAGCGTAGCTGGCAATAATCATCATTTGTTGGGAGTCACCTTCTTGATAGGGCAAATGTCCCAATTTGGTTTGATTGACTGCTATCTGAATGGGTATTTTTGGTGACGGATTGACTAGAGATGTGGGAGAATTAATTATTGTTGGTGGCGATGGGAGAATGGGAGTTGGCGATTGAGAAGACGTTATTGGTCGTGTCTGGGGAGTAGAAATTAATTGAGGTGTTTTCTGGCTGAAGAAGTGCAGGACTGCATAGCTATTTAGGGCGATACCTATAACGATTAGGATGATAGGTAGAGCAACAATTAATTTTTTCATTAATTTATTTCCTCACTATTAGCTACTTTCCAAATGCCATCATCTAACTGCAAAGTGAACCTATATGTTCCAGAGAGAGAACGAGTATAATTAGGGTCTAAAACGCCTCCTTGATAACGTGTAACGGATTCCCTAGCTTGGATATTAATCACCACTTCGTTTCCTCGATCTAATACATCTCCCAAAGGCTCAACTGATGGTGTTACCCAAATTTCATAAGCATTATTTCGACGCAGCCATCCAACTTTGCCTAACTGCTTGTCTCTATAACTGTCTGTTGTGTATTGATAAACAACTTGCTCATTATATGTATTGCCAAAAGCTTGTGCTTTAACCTTTAACCAAGATTCAACAACATTGACTGCTTGTTGTTTAGTCAGACGTTGAGTATTGGGTTGTAAACTCCCTTGATCAGGTGGCTTATTTGGACTTGAACCAAGTTGAGAACGACTGAGTTGTGGATTATCATTAAGCGGCTCGATATTAATATTAATAACCTTACTGTCAGTCTGGGAATTTAAAGCACCAGGAGGATAAATAATTGCTTCCAGATTACTAACTTGTTTCCCGTTATCATTGACAGTTACAGTAAGAGTATCAATTCCATTGAAATCAGTCTGAGTCTGATAAATAAGCGCCTGTTTATCTTTGAGAGTATTGTTAATTTGACTGACAGTACCATTCAGAATAATTACTCCTAGTTTATCTTCCCTAATATCTCTCCAAGTCAATCCATTATTGACATTATCTTTGACTGTTATAGAGCCATTATTTGTTGGAGAGTAACCGTAATATTGTTGTCACCAGCATCATCATCTTTAACGCTAATTCCTGTGATGATTATCTGGCCATCTTCCTTAACTGTTTTAGTTTTAGGAACAGTGAGGAGCGGAACACTGTTAACTTTGTTAACGCTGATGATCTGAGTGAGGACTTTGCTAGTTCCTCCATCCCCATCAGTAATCTTAAATTCTACGATGCGCTCTCCTGGTTGTGGAGTCTCGGAAATATTCTTATAAAGAATATTACTCAAGAGAATTCTGACTTTCTCAGCATTAGCATTTTTGTTGAAGGTTATTTCTAATGGTTGTGTTCCTATTCCCCCCGTAAAGTTACCGATGACTTGATTGTCAACCAAAACATCATTACTGGTGGAGTTATTATTATTAGCTCCACTCTTATTAGCACTAATAAGTTGCTCAGAAATGAACAGGCGATCATTAGCAGTCGCTTTTCCTTTTAACTTAACTGTTAATTTACCTTGCTCGAAATTAAAGGAATCAATATCTGTGACTTCAACACCGCAGGCGATTGCCACAAAATCTGATCCTTCAGGGCATTGGAGGACATTAGGAGGCGAAGGAGAAACATCTTTATTCTTCGGCTGTGAAGAAATCCATAATACTCTTACAGCTATTACAATTAATGAAATACCAATAACAGTACTTAAAGCGGCTCCATACAAATAACGCGGTATAGAAAAATCAGGGCATTTAACAGGAATAAAAACAGCATTCAATGCTGACAAAACTTCTTCTACATTATTGAATCTTTGCCCAGAACCTAACATTCGTGTCAGGACATCTTTCCGCTGATCGCTAATTTGCTTAGATTGAGTCCAATTCCAACTATTACTCTCACTATCGTACCAATATTGTCCCGTTAGCAGTATCAGTGCAGTCAGCGCCAGATCGTGCAAATCATTTTGAAGATTTGTTACTCCTCTATCCCTGAGAGCAGGCAAAACTTGATTGAGTAACTGAACCACTGCATACTCATTCAAAGGAAGTAGCGATCGATGCAATTCTTGGGTCGGAGTTCCCTCGAAAGTCTTCTGCAAAATCAAGAGTCTTCCCCCCTCACCAAAAAGTTCTTTAGGTGCGGTAATCCCTCCAAATTGACCTTGATTGATGCTATCAAACTTCTCTTCAAGTTCTGTTTCTACGATTTCTCTTTCTCCTGCATTTCTAAAGATAAATTCGGTTAGAAGGCAGTCTTTCTGATAGCGTAAGTCTTCGACTAAGTAAACTTGCACAAACTGGCCAGGGTCAATAACTGTCCTGATGACGTACCGATGATCTAATACTAAGCCTGGTTGCAGATCGTCCTGATTTGTTACATTACTTAACATTGCTGATTATCCCTTCAGAGGCTAAATAGAGATTTTTGCAGTATAATCTATACTATCTTAGTCGTTAAAATCTGATCGCTCAAAATGGGGAACTTAATGCTTGCGCTAGAGCAAACGGGTCATACTTGGACACTCGAAGCTGAAAACGGACGCAGCTACCAAGTTGGCAATCGTCACGACTGTGACGTGTTCCTTCCCTATGTTAATTTTGCCTCTGACGTTAACCTAGAACTGAGCTACGACTCTCTGTGGTACGTCAGGGACTTAGGTAGTTTGAATGGTGCTTTGCTCAACAAAGTGCGCCTCAACCAAGAGCGAATTCCGATTGAAGAGGAGGCTCGAATCAGCTTCGGTGGAGGGATGGTTATTGTAGCCAGACTAGATTCTAGTCCTATACCATCAAGAAAACCGGATGCTCTTATTGCTCCTACTCGCTTACTATCGGGCTATGTCTATCTAGAAGGTTTAACCCAAGCGTTAGAAATACTCAATCAGTTACGCAGCGATCCCTACAAGGCTACTACTCCAGAAGACCCTAGCTTAGATTTAGACCAGGTAACTACTCACGCTGCTCAATCAGTAGTCATTTCATTAACATTTGCTAGTCTGGCTTTGATAATATTTTTACTTGAATATTTGCTTATTCTAGCTCCTCAAGCGAAATTCGATTTAATGGCTTGGCTAATTGTGGGATTTTTTCCTAGCTTTCTTATAGCTTTTGAATCTATTTATCTTCGCTGGTTCATGGCTCGTCGTTTTCTGAGAAAGAAGTATGAAGATCCTTATTATTATCCTAAATGGCTACCGAAATTTTTTAAAAACGCAGTCAACTTGTTGAAGAATTCAATTGTCAAAACTACACACTTACAAAACATTATTACCTTTGCCGGATCGGCTCTTCGTTACTTGTTATGGTTCGATAGGGGGGCATAAATCGACTAAATCCTTATCTGGCAAGAGACTTAATTGATTAGTTCGCTCTAGATAAAAAACAATTGACAAAAATCGCTAAATGCCTTTCTATATAAGGGTT
>NZ_JASJFF010000850.1:0-6014 GCF_030065435.1 Microcystis sp. M53603_WE2 | reverse complement strand
TTGAACGTCCCAATCCTATTTTCTTGCACTAACATCGGACTTTAACAGGTCAAAAGCTTTATTTTAAAAGGGTTTTACCATTATTCAGCAAACCCTAATTACACATCTAAGCCACTACTCCGTCAGACTTCTGCTGATGTGAGCAAACAGAGAACTGAAAACTCAAATCCGATCCCTAATAGCTGTATCCCGTCTCCTGTCTCCTGTCTCGACTAGGAAATTAATTTTGCACGACTACTTATTTTTTTAATAGGAACTATCACCTGATGGGCATTTATTACACAATCGCTGCTGTTTTTCTAGGGATGCAATTAGCTGCAGGAGAAAATTTATCGGCGGCAAACCCTGATTTTCTCCAGCTGCAAAAAGCTCTAGAAAAACACAATTTCATCGTCAAAATTGCCCCGCCACCAGTGCGAGGAGCCTACGGTTTATTTGATAGTAAAACTAGAATTATTTGGATTCATCCCCTAGTTTTTGACTTAGGTATTGCCCGACCAACATTAATTCATGAAGCTGTCCATGCCGCTCAACTTTGTCATGGAGGCAAAACAGTTAAAGCTCTTAATTTAGCCATAGAACCACCAGCAATGACCAGAAGATTTTTTATGAATTATCAGGGTTTTAGCAGACAAATTGAAGCCGAAGCCTATACTGTTCAAGTTCAGCCCGATGGTCTAGATTTAGTCATTTCTTTACTGCAAAAATATTGTGCTTAGAAAACCTGTCGATAAATCTACCAATCCCGTTCTAATTCTTCGGCCACACGACGATAATCGGCACTGGCTTCTTGGGCATTTTTACCGCGCCAATTGGTAATAGCTACCCCGTCTAAAACGGCTTTTTCGTGGGCCTTATAATTTCTGACAAAAGCATGACAGGCAGGAATACCTAATTCTAATAAAGTATTTTGTGCTTCCAAAGTTTCCTTAAGACTACGGGAATCCACTTTTGTTAACAAAACCCGATAGGCAATTCCTAGGGGTTTAACTGCCGTGCGTACCGTGTCAATTAAAGCCATTAAATCCATCGGTGCGGGAGGAGTCGGTAAAATTAAATAATCTGATTCTGCTATTACTGCCGTCAGTAATTCGGAGCGCAAAGCTGGTGGTGTGTCAATCACGATCAGATCGTACTCGATAATTTGACGCAATTCTCCTAATTTCTCGGTATTAATTTGCTTGGCTAAATCAAATACCATACCCGCTTGATTTCTTTCTACCCACCAAGTGGAGGAACCCTGCGGATCCGCATCCACCAGCAAAACACGCTGATTCTGCCCCCAAATTGCCGCTAAATTGACCGCAGTGGTGGTTTTACCCACACCACCTTTACCGTTGACAACAGCGAGGATTTTTGGGCTATTAGGCTTTAATTGCGAGGTCATTTTCAGTTATCAGTTATCAGTTATCAGTTAAGTAAGTAGGCGTTAAAAGTTATCAGATGCCCCTCTTATTAAGGGGGGATCCCCCCGCCTACCGGCACCCCCCTTATCAAGGGGGGCAGGGGGGATCGAACCTAAAATCTATCTTCAATTTAATTATAACCAGCTACTTATCAGTTATCAGTTACCAGTTATCAGTTATCAGTTATCAGTTACCAGTTATCAGATTTGAGTTTTAAGTTCACTGTTTACTGTTTACTGATCACTGTTTACTGATCACTGAAAAAAAGCTCCCCACTGATTACTGTTTACTGATTACTGATCACTTAATATAACTAACCAGAAAGTTTTTGATCTAAGATTTGGCTAGTTAATTTAGGATCGGCTTTACCGCCGCTTTTTTTCATGACTTGACCGACAAAAAATCCCTTAAGATTGGTTTTACCCGCCCGGAATTTTTCTAACTCGCTTGGATGGGAGGCGATAATTTCCTCGATCAGTTTTTCGATCGCAGAATTGTCAGAAATTTGTATTAATCCTTTCTTTTCCACCAGCGCTTTTGGTGAACCGCCTTGGCTGAGAAGTTCTGGTAAAATTTCCTTAGCAATTTTGCCACTAATTGTTCCCGTTTCAATCAGTTTAACTAATTCCGCTAAGTCTGGTGCTTGCAGGGCAATTTCTGTGATCGTCAGCTTATTATTATTCAAATAAGCGGCGATATCTTGACTGATCCAGTTAGCGACTAATTTCGCATTTGCCCCCGCAATTACCGCAGTTTCAAAATATTCAGCCACGGTGCGATCATCGGTTAAAACCCTGGCATCGTAGGGGGAAAGACCAAATTCTTCCTCATAACGACGACGTTTACGAGCGGGTAATTCTGGTAATTCTTCCGCCCAAGCTTTTAACTGTTCGGGGGAGACTTCTAGGGGGGGTAAATCCGGTTCGGGAAAATAGCGATAATCGCTAGAACCTTCTTTTTTCCGCATACTAATCGTCCGTTGAGTAGCTTCTTCCCAAAGACGGGTTTCCTGTACGATTGGTTCGCCATTTTCGATCGCTTCAATTTGTCGATCGATCTCGTATTCTATGGCTTTTTGGATAGCACTAAAGGAGTTCATATTTTTAATTTCTACCTTAGTCCCGAACTTTTTAGTGCCTTTTTTGCGAACGGAAATATTGACATCGCAGCGCAGGGAACCTTCCTGCATATTACCGTCACTGATGCCGAGATAACGCACTAAACGCCTTAATTCTTGGGCATATTCCGCCGCTTCGGCCCCAGTGCGTAAATCCGGTTCCGAGACGATTTCCAATAATGGTACACCTGTACGATTAAAATCCACGAGGGAATGGGTGGAACCGGAGAGACGTTCGCTGCCAGCATGAACCAGTTTTCCCGCGTCTTCTTCCATGTGCAGACGGGTAATGCCGATAATTTTGCGGCTAACTTCCTTAGTTTTTTTATCGACGATCTCGATTTCTAGTTGACCCTGTTCGACAATAGGGAGATCATACTGGGAAATTTGATAATTTTTCGGCAGGTCGGGATAAAAATACTGTTTGCGATCGAATTTGCTATGAGGTGTGATTTTACCGTCGATAGCTAATCCCAGTTTAACGGCACTGGCCAGGACTTCTTGGTTAAGGACGGGTAATACCCCAGGATAACCCAAACAGACGGGACAGACGTTAGTATTGGGGGGACTATCGAAGTTGGTGGGACAGGAACAAAATATCTTGCTTCTGGTGTTCAGTTGACAGTGGGTTTCTAAACCGATAATTGCTTCGTATTCAGTGGCAGACATATTTTCTCGCTCTCGCCGACACAGGAATGATCTGTTTAATCATTATAGTCGCGATTCTGGAGCATTCCCTCCCTTCATAAAACTTAATACTGTAGTTACTAATTACTTTAGTCACCTTTAATATAGCTCAAAAAAGATAATTGATTCAACCAATGTCCGCCATTATTTTTAATTTTATCAAAGGCATAAGACAAGGAAGCTTATCGATAATTTTTCACCAATCAACCTAGCCTTTCTAGTATCCACCACCGACCACAGAAAACGAAACCTAAAACTTTCCACCTCACCGTTAAGATAACCGACATAAATCGTAGCAAAAATTAACTTCTAGAGACGGGATATTTGCTTAGTATAGAAACAGAGAGATTATACCTGAGAACTGACCCCATAACCAGCCAAAAGCAATATAAGCGGCGAAAGTGAGCATTTTCTAGGCAAGTATTGCCTTAGTAAGTAGGTGGGTGGAATTAAATATAAGATGAACGTAGGTTGGGTTGAAGCATGAAACCCAACGCCCGCATGGGTTACGCTACCGCTAACCCATCCTACAAATAATTGTGCCTCCCTACTTAATTGACGATTTTTACTTTTTACTCAATTTTATGTCTTTAACTCTCTCAGAACAACTCAAACGAGAACAATTATCCTACCCCCAAACTCTCCTCCATCATCTGCAAAGGTTACGGCATTTTGTGACAGTGGAAGGAGAGGAGAAATTGCAGCAGTGGAAAAACCTCATTGAAAAGGAGAATTTTCAACCTAGCACCCGTAATTTAGCCTATTATCTCGCCCTGAGACAAGAAGATATCCGGGATTTACAATTAGCTTTAATGCCCTGGGGATTATCTTCCCTAGGCCGGATTGAATCGAAAGTTTTACCGACTCTCGATGCGGTAATTGCCACTTTAGGGGCGGTTTGTCATCAAGAAGCCTCATTATTACCCAAACATCCCCCTTTAGAGGCATTTTTCCAAGGAGATCAACTTTTAGCCTCCCATAGCGCCGAAGTTTTCGGTCTGCCTTCCCCCCGGCGTCGGGTGCGAATTATGGTGACAATGCCGACGGAGGCGGCAACCGACCCCGATTTTATCGCTCAATTACTGCGTTGCGGGATGGACTGTATTCGCATTAATTGCGCCCATGATGGACCCAAAGAGTGGCAGGGAATGATCGAAAATCTGCGCGAGGCGGTCAAAAATCCCGAAAATTTAGTCAATGGACATACCTGTAAGGTTTATATGGACTTAGCTGGCCCAAAAATCCGTTTAGAACAGATTTTAGCCCCCCAGTCCCAAACCAGACTATATCAAGGGGATTTTCTCCTCTTAACCACCCAACCGCCCCATACTGCCCATCCTCAGTATTTTCAGGCTAATTGTTCCCAACCGGAAATTATTCCCCAAATTCCCGTCGGGGCGAAAGTTTGGATTGATGATGGTCATATTGGGGCTGAAGTTATTGCCATAATGCCAGAAGGTCTCTTACTAAAAATTACCCACGCTAGGGAGAAAGGGGAAAAACTCAAAGCAGATAAAGGCCTAAATTTCCCCGATACCGTCTTAAATATCGATCCTTTGACCGCAAAAGACCGGCAAGATTTAGATTTTATTGCCCAAAATGCCGATATTATCGGTTACTCTTTTGTGCAAAAAGCCAGCGATATCGAGACACTACAGCTAGAGTTACAAAGTCGTTTGGGGGATGCTTGGCGACAAAAAGCAATTGTGGCCAAAATAGAAACACCTTTAGCCGTGAAAAATCTACCGGAATTAATCATCCATGCCGCCGGTAAACAACCTTTTGGGGTGATGATTGCTCGGGGTGATTTGGCCGTAGAAATTGGCTATCAAAGACTAGCAGAAATTCAAGAGGAAATTCTCTGGTTATGCGAAGCAGCCCATATTCCAGTAATTTGGGCTACCCAAGTCCTAGAAAATCTGGTCAAGAAAAGTATTCCCTCCCGGGCCGAGATTACCGATGCCGCTATGGCCGAAAGGGCCGAATGTGTCATGCTGAATAAGGGGGAATATATCCGCGAAGCGGTGACAATTCTCGATGATGTTTTACAGAGAATGCAGACCCACCAAGCTAAAAAAACGCCCCAATTACGCGCTCTCCATTCTTGGGTTTAAGCAGTTTCAGTTATCAGTTATCAGTCAGGAACTGTGGGGTGATGGGAAGTGGGGGAGTGAGCAGTTAATCATACTATGTAAAAGCGGATTTGGGAGCAGCGGTTAAGAAAGGCTATTCTTGATTTGATCAAGAATAGTCTCGGGATCACGGATAAGTAGATGAGTGTCTTTAAACTTCTCAAAATCCCAATAGCTAAGACGACTAATTTTCTCCAAAGAATCCCAAGTCGGGGTAAAATCCTTTCGGGTTTCCAACCAGAGTACGGTTTGTCCGTGACCAGGAAAAGTCGCATAACTGAATTGAGGGAAAAAATCATGGATGGCGAAAATGACCTTATAGACATCCCCCATCCAGCTTGAATCCTTAATCTTAATCCATTTTCTTAATCGGCAAAAGAGCCGGTAATTAGATATAGAGGCAGCCCAACTGATCGGATAGGTATCATCAATAAGCCAGACGGTGCGGGAATGAGAGTATCGCAAAGAATTACAAAAGTCCCTAAACGTTTGCTCGAAAGTATGTAATCCATCTAAGTATATCAGATCGAATGCACCGTGTTGCGGAGCGAGAGTGGAGAAAAAAGAATCACTCGTTATCTCATAAAAAATTGAGTTTTCATTGGCATATTTTTTATGAACATCGTCCCTAAAACAGGGATCTACAGCTATTTTTTTGGGAACCTTAACCCG
>NZ_JASJFF010001207.1:0-5605 GCF_030065435.1 Microcystis sp. M53603_WE2 | reverse complement strand
TCCTTATCTGGCAAGAGACTTAATTGATTAGTTCGCTCTAGATAAAAAACAATTGACAAAAATCGCTAAATGCCTTTCTCTATAAGGGTTCCATCCCTTATAACCCCCGTCCATTGCATAACACAAACCGAAGAGCCATAATTTCAGCTATCACCACTACAATAAAATCACTACCATCAGGATTTACTCTCGGAAAATTTCAATTGCCTGACTACAGTTCTAAAGCTTCGTAGATGTATAATTTGTTCAAAAAACCGACGGTGCTGAAGTGATAACTAGGTAAAGGGGGAGGGAACCATAATTCCGTTTGATAAACGCTGAAAATGACAAAATTCTTTCTAGTGGTGTGAGTGGCGATCGCTTCTTGTAAAAAAGGATGACCCGTATCCACCAACATTTTACAGTAACCTCGCAAGAGAGCTTGCATCTCGCTCGAAGCTTGCGCCCGAGCGCAGACATTATCCTTAAGATAGCTAGTTAACCGCTGGGAAGCGTATTGTTCGTAATCTTGACGATTGGGGTTAGTTGTCAGCAATATCCCCGCAATTCCCCCTAAAACCACTCCTAGCGCCATTCCCCCTAACCGTGCCAATTTCATAAGCTCTCAAATCATCACTCACTTACCCTAACCATAGCCCGAATTGAGGATAAAAAACCTGTTGCCAACCATTCGTTTTGTGCTATACTAGGGAAGGTGTGCGGCGAGCGTAGCCAAGTGGTTAAGGCAGTGGATTGTGGTTCCACCACTCGGGGGTTCGAGTCCCCTCGTTCGCCCTCTTATGAACTACTCCCATCCGCTAGGTAGTTACTCGGAGTCTCCTGTCTCCGATCTCAAAAATGGAAATTAATTTGGCACGACTACTTAACAAATTATTGCGATCGCTTGCCATTAACTGATTTTCAGCGATAATCTAAAGTCAGAGTCCATCGGGAGATAAGATCATGAACTTTCGTCTAGTTCTATTTTCAGGCCTTGTTACCGCTTTAGTCGGGGCAGGTATCGGTTATGGCATTAGCCGCATTGAACGCAATCCCAGCCAAGTCAACTATAAAAATCCCTATAACTATCAAATCATCTATGGACGTTATTTTGCCGGTGCCGGGGCAGCCCTGGGCTTCTGTGTGGGTGCGGGTTTGCAAATGGTCAAAGAACTCAAAGAAGAAAGAGATAGAGAAATGGGCATCCTAGATGATGGCTCAGAATTCTAGTCTTTTGGGGCTAATTCCTCAAGAATGACGAATTGAACGTGATTAATCGCTAAATCGCCGATGGGAACTTGGGTTTTTAACACCGGTTGTCCTTCACTGAGCATTCGTTCAAAGGGGATATCTTTGGCAATTTCCGTGTGATACCAAGCTAAACCCATAAAGAAACGATTGGGATAGGGACCACCTTCAAAGATATCATCGGGATTGGACTCCATGGGAACCCAACCGATAGAGGGGAGATAAAATTCCATCCAGACGTGATTGTAATCTGGTTCGAGGGGTAAATTACGTTCGAGGGGATGGGGTGGGCATTTATAGCGTCCTACCGTGCGACAGGCAATACCATTGAGACGACACAAAGCCAATAATAAACCCACATATTCGCCACAGGAACCCACTCCGCGCCGCAGGGCAATATCGGGGGTGTCGATGTTGGGTTTGATGCCGTAGGAAAGCTGATCATAGACGTAGTTACGAATACTATAAACTTTTCTGAGGAGATTGGTTTCCCGACCGATCGCTTCTTCGGCAGCATTGAGGATAATTTCTGTATTCATGGCCAGATCATCATTATCGATCAAATAGCGATCGGGAAAATCGGCGGGTAAGGGGGGTAAATCTTCGCAATCTTGGGGAGTAATTTGGTATTTAATTCCCCATACTTCTAAGACTACTTTCCACCCAAAAATATGACGTTGTTTGCCGGTTATTTGCTCGAACTTAAATACTGCCACCCGCTGCCCGTCTTGAATTTCTTCAATAAAAGGCAATCCCACCGCTTCGACGCTGCGAATTTTTTGCCGTGGTGTTTCTAAGGGTAAAGCGATGCGCCATTCCACATCTTTTAGTTCGATATTATATAGAGGTTCCAATTCCTCGACGTAGGATAATTCAATCAGATAACCGTTAGAAAGGGCGTATTTTTTAGCGGGATCGTAGTGAAAATATAGAGGATGGACAAAAGTACGCGGACGATAACTAAGTTCGTAAACCTGTTCGGAATTGGGATTATCGCGGATAAAGGGTTCTTGGAAAGCATAGGCCACATATAGGATATCCTTGCCACTGTTCGCATCGCGATAAAATGCTAATCCCGTCGGCGATTCAAAAGGAGTTATCATGCTAAAAAGCTGTTCTCCCGTGGCGCGATCAAGACAGTAAACCGTTTGTTCTAGGGTATCCGTTAACCAAAGTTCTTCCCCGCGAATGGTGATATTTTCGATGCCGATACCAGGCGCGTACAAACGAGTAATTTCCTGTCCCGATTGGCGATCAAATATAAAGATTTGTCCAGAACGTTGACAAGTGACATAAATTGTGTTACCAGTTACGGCGACTCCGTTAGCGGTGTAGGGAAGACGGGTAAAAAATTTCGGGGTAAAATCTTCGAGAGTGCAGCAGTAGAGATTTTCGCGGGTAGTAAACCAGAGGTTATTTTGATCATCGATGGCCAATCCCGTCGTCCCGACGAATTCTTGCCAGCGATGGGAATTAAGTACAGTTGTATGACCAGTATCGAGGGCAATTTGGTATAAATAGCCGTTTTTTGCGTCGATAGCGATTAATTTGTTATCTTGAAATACAATTCCGTGCAGGGCCGTGGCGCTAATCGGGCGAATCGTTTGACGATGGGAGGGAAGACTGGCAGGATCGAAAATCATAGGAGGAAGCGAAAAGGGAGGGTGTTTTTAAGTGAATAAAACAGCAATTCTCCCCACGATAGCAAATTTTATCGCCCTTGAATGCTCGTAATGAACTCCAATTCCGAAAAAAATGTCAAGAATTGTCACCTATAGTCCCTCTCATACCCTTGTACCTACCTACGAGTGTTTCAATCGTTGCAGTTATTGTAATTTTCGCAGGGATTTAGGCACTGATGGCTGGTTAAGTTTAGACAAGGCAAAAGAGATTTTAACTGCTTTGCAGGGTTCGGAAATTACGGAAATTTTAATTCTTAGCGGCGAAGTTCATCCTTTAGCAGCCAATCGAGAGTCATGGTTTCGGCATATTTATAATTTAGCAGCATTGGCTTTAAATATGGGTTTTTATCCCCATACCAATGCGGGGATTTTAACTTTTGCCGAGATGGAAAAACTGAAAAATGTCAATCTATCTATGGGCATAATGTTAGAACAAATGACGGTGACTTTATTAAATACTGTCCATCGTCATGCCCCTAGTAAAGTGCCATCCCTGCGCTTAGAGCAGTTACAATGGGCGGGAGAATTAGGAATTCCTTTTACCACGGGTTTATTATTAGGAATTGGTGAAACAGAATGCGATCGCTTAGTAACCTTAGAAACTATTGCCACTATTCATCAACGTTGGGGACATATTCAAGAAGTGATCCTACAACCCTACAATCCGGGCAAAAGAGAACAGTGGCAAAATAATCCTTTTGATCTGCAAAAATTACCCGATCTGGTTAGGCAAGCCAGGGAAATTTTGCCCCCAGATATTGTCATTCAAATTCCCCCGAATTTAGTACCCGATCCTCTTTTTCTCTTGGATTGTTTAGCGGCAGGAGCGCGGGATTTAGGCGGTATTGGCATTATCGATGAAGTTAATCCCGATTACCTCCATTTACACCCCGATAAATTAAAGGAATTTTTAGCAGTTTATGGCTGGGAATTAAAGCCACGCCTACCGGTTTATCAGTAAACATTAATCAGGGAAAAGATAGCACTGTTAATGCCATTTAACAATCCTTACTTAATACCCCTTAATTGATTATTATTCATTCTTAATTCTCCTGACGACCGACGACCGAGGCTGCATCTCATTTTTGTAAATCTACCAATTGGGATTTTGACGGGGAAACTCTCGGCTAAGATCGGGCATTACTTCCGATTTTATCACTCAATCCAAGCTTTTGGGGGGTTCTACCCCCCAAACCCCCCGTTGGGAGCGTGGCGCCGCCCCCAAACCCCCCGCGCATTAGTTTTTCGGTGGGATGCTTACACGCAGCTGCTGATACATTTGTAATTATCTATAGCGTTTCCTGTTCGCAAGAGGTACATTATCGATGTTGAAAAGCTTAATTAGCAAAGGTTTAACTGTGTCACACAGGTGTGAGAACCGCTATAAGAGTTACTGATAATTGCTGACTGTCGGTATTCCTGCAAATGTGAGATGCACCGACGACTGGCTCCTAATTCTAACAACAATTTTTGATTTTTACCAGAGGTCTTATGATTCCCTCAAGCGAGCGCTACTGGCTCAAAAATGCTCATATTCCCGTTTCCCTGCTAGAAAATGAGAGTTTCTCTCCCCAAACCTCCGAGGGATTAACCTTAGTTAATCTGGAAATTAATGACGGTTACATTAATCGCATCACCTCAACAATCCCCCCCGAAGATAATATTCCCGTTATTGACCTCAAAAAAAAGATTGTTTTTCCTTGCTTTGTTGATATGCACACCCATCTCGATAAAGGTCATAGTTGGCATCGTTGTCCTAACCATGATGGCACTTTTGACAGTGCCTTAAAAATGGCCCTAGAGGATTCCCGACGGGAGTGGCGCTTAGAGGATGTGTATCGTCGCATGGAATTCGGCGTTAAATGCAGTTATGCCCACGGAACCGCCGCTATTCGCACCCATATCGACTCTTTTGGTCAACAGGCACAGATTAGCTTAACTGCTTTGGGAGAATTGCAACGACAATGGGCCGGTAAAATCACCCTGCAAGCGGTTTCTCTAGTTTCCCTTGACTACTATCAAACCTCCGAGGGAGCGGCCCTAGCCGATAAAATTGCCGAATTTGGGGGTATATTGGGGGGAGTAGCCTACACAAATGCCGATTTACAGGCACAAATTGATATTACCTTCAAATTAGCCCAAGAAAGGGGTTTAAATCTCGATTTTCATCTGGATGAAAACGGCGATTCCGATTCTACCTGTTTAGCAGCGATCGCGCGTACTGCTATCAAAGAGCAATTTGACGGACAAATCATCTGTGGTCACTGTTGCAGTTTAGCGGTACAATCCCATGAAATAATCCAAGAAACTTTAAATTTAGTCAAAAATGCGGGCATTGCTATCGTTAGCTTGCCGATGTGCAATCTCTACCTACAGGATCGTCAAGAGGAAAAAACCCCCTTTTGGCGCGGGACAACTAAGGTAAAAGAGATGAAAAAAGCGGGAATTCCGGTTGCTTTTGCCAGTGATAACTGTCGCGATCCCTTTTATGGTTTTGGGGATCACGATGGTTTAGAAGTCTTTACCCAAGCGGTGCGGATTGCTCATCTCGACACACCCTACGCTGACTGGGTAAATAGTGTCACCCTCACCCCAGCCAATCTGCTCGGATTGCCCCATTTAGGGCGCATTAAGACGGGTCTAGAGGCAAATTTGTTAATTTTCAAGGCTCGCTACTTTAGCGAGCTATTATCGCG
>NZ_JASJFF010000690.1:0-1255 GCF_030065435.1 Microcystis sp. M53603_WE2 | reverse complement strand
TAGGTGAGTTTATGTTTTAACACCCCGTCCTGATGGATTCCCGACTCGTGTGCGAAAGCGTTAGCACCGACGATCGCCTTATTCGGTTGCACGATCATGCCGGTAAGATTAGAAACTAGGCGAGAAGTGCGATAGATTTCCTTGGTGTTGATCTTGGTTAAAGGTTCCGTGGACTCTGCTGGACGACCGAGGAAAGGATTAAAATAGGAGCGCCGGACATGAAGGGCCATCACCAATTCTTCTAGGGAAGCATTACCGGCACGCTCACCGATACCATTAATAGTACATTCCAACTGTCGAGCGCCATTTTTAACTGCTTCGAGGAAATTAGCCACCGCTAACCCTAAATCGTCGTGACCATGGACGGAGATAATCGCTTGGTCAATATTGGGGACATTTTCCTTAATACCACGGATTAAAGCCCCAAATTCGCTGGGGGTGGTGTAACCGACGGTATCGGGAATGTTAACGGTGGTGGCTCCTGCGGCGATCGCTCTTTCGAGGACTTGATAGAGGAATTCGGGATCGCTGCGGCCGGCATCTTCGGGGGAAAATTCCACATCATCAACGAAGGATTTGGCATAGGCCACCATTTCTGGCACAATCTCAAGAACTTCCTGACGAGTCTTCTTAAGTTTGTATTGGAGGTGGATATCAGATGTGGCTAGGAAGGTGTGAATTCTGGGCTTGGCGGCGGGTCTGAGCGCATCGGCGGCAGATTTGATATCTTTTTGAGTAGTGCGGGCTAATCCGCAAATAATCGGGCTATCAGCTTCGCTGCCGACGCTGGCGGCAATTTTCTGTACAGCTTCAAAGTCCCCCGGACTAGCGTGGGGAAAACCTGCTTCAATGACATCAACTCCCAGTCGTGCCAGTGCGCGCGCTATGGTTAGCTTCTCATCCACATTTAAAGCGGCACCCGGGGACTGTTCCCCATCTCGAAGGGTGGTATCGAAGATAATCACACGGTCTGGACTGGTATTCATAGTTTTTTTGTACCGTTAACGAACTTGGGAGTTGTTCCTCTGATTATAGCAGCTGAGGCCGAGGGGGTTGTTAAGGAAAATTGCGCTGAGAATTTCTCGACTTGCTCGCGCTTTTCCGGCTTGCCCTCTTTTTGGCTACCATAGAGGATATAGATAAATTGGCGAGGTAGTTAACAATGTTTGGCAAACCAGCGAAGGAACCGAACCCACCGGAGGTAAAAGACCTACAGGAAGTGATGTTTTCAATTAAGCAAAATCTCGAACCGGAT
>NZ_JASJFF010000511.1:0-3041 GCF_030065435.1 Microcystis sp. M53603_WE2 | reverse complement strand
GCATCTCTTGCGGCAAAAAGGACTAGAGATAAGTTACGGCAAACCAGTGGGCAATTGTCCGGGCTACGTCGATGGGCAATTGGTCGATGAGGATGTAGAATTTATTCGGCAATTATTAGAATTATCCCCCGAACAGCTGCGTTTACCCCTGATCTATACAGATGTGGATTCCGTTGCTAAACGTCTGCAAGGTGCAGATCAACAGGACTACGGCAATGTTCTTGCCGGCTATCTCGATCGGGTTAACAGTGATATTACCCTCCTCGAAGGGCCGGGGACTCTCTGGGAAGGCAGTATTTTTCAGCTATCGATGGGGGAAATGGCCAAAATTCTCCAGACTCCGATCCTATTGGTGGCCCGCTATAGTTCTCCCCTGATTGCCGATAGTCTGCTGAAAGCGCAACGGGAATTAAATAATCAGCTGCTGGGGGTAGTGATTAGCGATATTCCCACCGATGATTGGGAGGAAGTACAATCCCTCCTGAAACCCTATCTCGCGGGCCAAGGCGTGGAAGTTTTAGGACTGTTACCCGCTAGTAAATTATTGCGTAGTATTAGTGTTCGGGAAATTGTCCATCTTTTGGGGGCCAAAGTATTATGTCGGCCCGATCGTTTGGATTGGATGGTAGAAAGTTTAGCGATCGGGGCGATGAATGTCAACGCCGCTTTAGAATATTTTCGCAAGGGGGAAAATATGGCCGTGATTACGGGTGGCGATCGCACAGACCTCCAGTTAGCTGCCCTAGAAACTTCCACCACCTGTTTAATCTTAACCGGTTCCATCTCTCCAGATCCCCTGATTCTCGGCCGGGCCGAGGATTTAGAAGTACCAATTCTCTCGGTAAATTTAGATACTCTCAGTACCGTGGAAATCGTCGATCAGGCCTTCGGGAAGATTCGCTTACAGGAACAGGTAAAAGTCGCTGGTATTCGAGAATTAATGGAGGAATATTTCCAGATCGATCGCCTGTTAGAAAAGTTAACAACAGAGGGGTAATTTCTCCCCGGCTGCCGAGAATTTCATTGGAAATCCCTTCATGAGTCTATCATCCTCCCCTGTGTCCCCTCCGGTCAAAGAAAATGACTGGAGATTATTATTAAGATTACTTCCCTACGCAAAAAAGCAAAAAGCCCTGCTATTCTGGTCATTAATACTTCTTTTTCCCCTATCTCTCACAGGGGCGATACAACCCTTAATTATCGGTCAAGCGGTCTCCCTTTTGCAAAAGGAACAAACTTGGGATTTTTTGGCTCGAATGCCCTTAACAGCAGCCATTAATACCCTAATTATTATCCTCTCGGCTTCGATTATTTTACGACTGATTTTAGGGACAATGCAAGGTTATCTAGTGCAGAAAGTCGGTCAGTCAATTACTGCTAATGTCCGGGAAGATTTATTTACCCATGTCACCTCCCTTTCCTCCAGTTTTTTTGATCGCTCTCCCGTGGGACGTTTAGTCACTCGTTTAACCAGCGATGTGGAAGCATTAGGAGAAGTTTTTGCTAGTGGGGCGATCGGAGTTGTCAGCGATTTGGTCAATATTTTAGTTATTATCATCACCATGTTTACCCTGCAATGGCAATTAGCTCTATTGTTGGTGTTGATGTTATTTCCCGTCACTGCTTTAATTATCTTTTTTCAAAAACAATACCGCAGCGCTAACTATCAAGTACGCGAGGAATTATCAAAACTTAATGCCCAATTACAGGAAAATGTAGTCGGAGTCAATATTGTTCAATTATTTCGCCGCGAACGCTTTAACGCTGAAATGTTTCGCACTACCAATACTCACTATCGTCAATCCCTAGATAAAACAATTTTTTATGATTCGGCTGTCTCAGCTACTTTGGAATGGATCGGATTAATTGCCGTGGGAGGAGTATTATGGTTAGGCGGGATTTTTATTCTCCAGAAAACCATTGATTTTGGGGTTTTATCTGCTTTTATTTTATTCTCCCAACGTCTCTTTAATCCCCTGCGTCAGTTTGCCGAAAAATTTACCATGTTTCAATCGGGTTTTACTGCTATAGAACGAATTGGTGAATTAATTAGTATTCCCATTGAAATCACCGATTCTAACAATTATAAAGAGATTTACTTCCCAGAAAAACGTCAAACTGGCGAGATTATTTTTGAAAATGTTTGGTTTGGTTATAAACCCGATGAATATATTATCAAAGGTCTCAATTTTACCATTCATCCAGGGGAAAAAGTCGCTTTAGTCGGTCCCACCGGTGCGGGAAAAAGTTCGATTATTCGTCTTCTCTGTCGTCTTTATGAACCGAGTAAGGGCAGAATTCTAGTGGATGGTATCGATATCCGTTATCTTCCCCAAGCGGAATTAAGACGTTATATCGGTGTCATTCTCCAAGAAACTTTTCTCTTTGCCGGAGATGTTACTCGCAATATTACTTTAGGGGAAAATTATGATTTTGAGCAAGTGAAGGCAGCAGCTAAATTAACTAATATCGATCACTTTATCGAGGAGTTACCCGATGGTTATCATACCCTTTTACGGGAACGGGGTGCAAATTTATCGGGAGGACAAAAACAATTACTCGCTTTTGCGAGAGTCGCTATTCGTAACCCCGAAATTTTAGTTTTAGATGAAGCTACCGCTAGTTTAGACGTGGGGACAGAAGTATTAATTCAAGAAGCTTTAGAACAGATTTTAGTCAATCGTACTGCTATTATTATCGCCCATCGTCTCTCCACTATTCGCGATGTCGATCGAATTCTTGTCCTTAAACGCGGGGAATTAGTCGAATCGGGAACCCATGAAGATTTATTAACCGAAGACGGCCTCTACGCTAGTTTATATAAACTGCAAATGTTAGGCACAGATAGTTAACAGGAGTCAGGAGTCAGGAGTCAGGATTCAGGAGACAGGAGACAGGAGATTATTTTTATTTATACTTCCCACACCCCACACCCCACACCCTACTTCCCCACACCCCACACCCCACACCCCACACCCTACTTCCCCACACCCTTTACTGATCACTGAAAATGCGCTCGTCTGTGTTTTGCCGATTTGGTG
>NZ_JASJFF010000705.1:0-6054 GCF_030065435.1 Microcystis sp. M53603_WE2 | reverse complement strand
TGGGCAGATCGGGACGATAAACCTGTACAATTAACTCGTCGACTAATCCTTGCCGCACCCAACCGAGCCAATCCTGTAAATGACCATTATAGGCGAATTCGTAGGGATTAGGGGCGATCGAAAGCAGTATATTCGGTTTAACTGCCTGAATTGATTCTTTGAGATTAGCCAGAAAAGCGGTGATTTTATCGGCCCGCCATTTTGTCCATTCGGGATCCCGGGGGTTAGCCGGAGGTGTTTTTTCCGTTTCCTGTTGATAAAGAGCGATAGTATAGGGATCATAGCCGAATTCATTCGGTAAACTCAGATGATCGTCGAATTGGATGCCGTTAATATCGTATTGTCCCACCACTTCCAAGACTAACTCCCGCAGAAAATTCTGCACCTCGGGACGGAAAGGATTCAACCACACCACCTCACCGGCTGCTCCTACCCAAGTGGTCCCCCCGTCGCGTTTTTGGGTTAACCAGTCCTGATGTTTTAAGGCTAATTCCGAGGTGGGAGGGGCCATAAATCCGAATTCAAACCAAGGAATGACCAATAATCCACTGCCACGGGTTTGTTCCACCAATTCTGCCAAGATATCTTGTCCCTGCGCTCCCGTAGGCACAAAAGGCTGTATTCCTTCCCGTTGGGCGATCGCACTGGGATAGAGAGCATAACCGGAATTCCAGACCACGGGATAGATAGCATTAAAATTAAGATTAACTAATTGCTCGATCGCCTGTTGTCGTTTATCCCTGTCCATCAGCATCGCAGTATCGTTGGTGGTGATCCAAACACCGCGGATATCAGGATCTCGACTTTGAGAGAAAGCGGCAGAAAAATAGCCTAATAGTAGGACTATGAGAAAAGATACTAAGAATAGTAGTATAGGGAACTTTTTAAGAATTTGCCGCCAAACGCTAGTCGGAATTAGAAAAGTCATTTCTTTAAGGTGAAGATTAACGGTTTTAACTGGTTATAATACCAGCTTTGCTCAACTCTTTGAGGCTAGATTGACCCAAAATAAGTAGGTAGGCACAATTATTTGTAGGATGGGTTAGCGGTAGCGTAACCCATGCGGGCGTTGGGTTTCATGCTTCAACCCAACCTACGTTCATTTTATATTTAATTCCACCCACCTACTTATATATTTACCTATTTCTTCCCTCGCCACAATTGACCTTGAGGATAGAAATCATCAAGACGAATATCGAATTGATCTAGGGTCAGTAATAACCGATTGGAAGGACGAAAAAGAAATAAGTTGGCCTGGGGAATTTCTAGGACTTCTTTTAACTTATCGGTATCGGGGTTAGTGGTAGTCAGGAAGTATTGTACATCAGCATTAAGACGATAATTAAGGGAAAGCAAATCACCTAAGTTAGTCCAGTCATTACCTTCGTCGCTGATAACAATGGCCTTAGGTACAGCATTAATTTTTCTGGCAACTTCGCCATTCCAATAACTAGGAACTTTTGCCCAACTGGTTTCGGAAAGAGCATTATTGAAGTTCGATATTATACTAGCAGTTAACAAAAAAGTCAAGATAATTTTACCTAAAATTTTGCCTTGATTAAGCAATTGTGACAAGAAAAAAGCTACAGTTATATAGATAGTGGGAAAAGTCGCAATTAGATAACGGGTGACAGTCGATCTAGTGGTGGTCAAAATTAGATCGGGAATGACTAAAGCTAGGAAAGGTACTAGGGTTGAGGTAATCAGAAAAGTAAAAGCTATGGGGTGATTGTAGCGATAAACTCGATAAAAAGCATAGATAATTAAGATTAAAAAAATCAGTCTATATATATAGGTGAAGATGTTATTAAAACCAAAATCGCTATCGCTAAATGGACAAGTAAAAGTTAAGAGCCATAATTTACCGAACAATCCCCAATCGAGATAGTTAACGGCAGCCCAACTGGTGGAATTAAAGGCCCTTTGAGAGTTAGTTAAAAAAACCTGTAACCAGGGTATATATAAAATTATCATTGTTAACCCAGATAACAGGAAAAATATCAAGTTATTTTTTCGCTCTGGTTTCATAACAAGATACCAAAGTATAAAGGCTGCTTGAGCAAATAAGTTGAGAATAAAAAAGAGATGAGTGTAGAGTCCGAGAGTATTAGCGACGGTGTATAAAGACCAATTAACAAGAGTTCTTTTTTTGAGGCATTTTAACAGCAGTAATTGACTGATTATCGTTAACAAAACCAAAAGACTATACTGACGGGACATTTGAGCAAATATTATATCAATTGGAGAGAGTGCTAATAAAATTACTGCTAAAATTGCCGTTAACTTTGCTGCAAATAATTCTAAGGATAGATAGTAAATAAATGGCAGGGAGAGAAGACTAAAAACAATCGCTAAACTGCGGGAAGAAACGGGAGAAAAACCGAATATTTTTTCCCAATAGCGAGAGATAATAAAGTATAAAGGTGGGTGCTGAGGGTCTTCTTTAGCGAGAGATTTTATTGTGTCAAAAACATTACTTTCTGGTTTCAGTTGTTGAAATTTTCCTAATTCTGTGGTAGATAAAAGACGGTTTTGAAAGATAGTATCAGCGATTTCCTTTGCTTGATAACCAGTGGTTCTAATGGTGGTGTAGGATTCATCATGCCAATAGATTTTTTGATCGATATTTGCAAAACGAAAAACCACACCGAGAGTTAGGATAATTGCCAAAAGTATTAAGAGCCAATTGGGAGTTTTATAATTAATAGTTGCTTGCATTTTAATAATTAGAGCGACTTTGTTTAAGATTAAGAAACTTGGTAAATTCTGGTTGAAAAAGTAGCTTAATTGTGCCGGTGGGACCGTTACGGTGTTTAGTAATAATTACTTCGGCCACACCTCGATCGGGACTATCGGGGTTATAATATTCATCTCGGTATAACATCATAATTAAATCCGCATCCTGTTCGATACTATTATGGACGATGATATTATTGGCAATAAAATTATGCAATTTATCTACTGTTAAATCATACACTTCTGTCTCTCCATCCGCTTGAATTGCCATAACTTCATCCCAATTAAACCTTAGGTCTGAATTACTCAGAGAGCGAGGTAAAGCGATATAATTACCGATATTTAATTCATCTAATCTTTGCCAACCGTGGACAGTCAAAAATTTATGATTGGCTGTAGCTCTAATCGTGCGACCTAAACGAGTTGTTAATCGAAAAACTGGCTTAAATCCTGTGGAAAAGACCTTAGTTACCAGTGCTTTTTCTAATTTCATTGTTTCCTCATTAAGAGCAAAAACCGTAAAATTAGAGCAATTAACTAACTGACAAATTGGCACTTTAGCACGAGGAGCGGCTAACTCAACTAAACTATCACCCGCTAAACATCCCGACTCGCGTAAATCGGACATCATCGGTCTTTTATTATTGCGAGATTCCACAGCACGACTTAACTGAGAAAGAGCAATTACCGGAGCATGAATTTCTCTCGCTAAACCCTTAAGACTGCGGGTAATTTTAGAAAGTTCCTGAACACGATTATCACCTCCCCCTTCCATTAATTGCAGATAATCGATTAAAACTAATCCCATTTGCCCCTTTTTTTCTGCCTGTAAACGCCGCACTTGGGAACGCATTTGAATTACACTTAAATTGGCACTATCATCGATATATATGGGCAAATTTAATAACTTTTCTAGTCCCCCAAGAACCTTCTCTAAATCATTTTGTCCCAAACGGCCCGAGCGAATCCGATTACTTTCGATTTTAGCCTCATTCGATAACAAACGTTGGGCTAATTGTTCCTTGGACATCTCCAAACTAAAGACAGCCACGGGTAAATTCTGTTGAGCGATATTATAGGCAATATTAAGAGCAAAAGAAGTTTTTCCCATGGAAGGCCTACCCGCGATAATAACTAAATCCGAGGGTTGTAAACCACTGGTCATCGCATCGAGATCATAAAATTGAGTTTCGATACCGGGTAGAGTGGTGGTCTCCTGCATTTTCTCAATTTCGTTAAAAGTTTCGATTAAAGTATCCCCCAGAAAAATTAAACCCTCCTGGGGTCGTTTTTGGGTGAGACGAAAAATCTTTTGTTCCGATTCATCGAAAACATTTTCTAATTCTAGCGTCGTATCCCTGGCTAACTCAATAATTTCTCCCCCGGTGGAAATTAACTGACGACGCATATATTTATCCATCACTAATTCAGCATAGCGATCGATGTTAGCAGCCGAGACAGTGCGCTCAATTAATTGTAACAATCGCGGCATTCCCCCGATTTCCTCCAGCAGAAAATTATCCTGTAACCAGCTGCTAACCGTCATTAAATCCGTCGGTTTTCCCTTCCCTTGTAAAGCAAGCGCCGCACGATAAATATCTTGATGGGTTTTCACATAGAAAGCTTCTGGAATTAAAAAATCACTGATTCTACCTAACGCTTTTGGATCTAGCAAAATGCCACCTAAGATAGATTCTTCCGCTTCAATATTTTGGGGGGGGAGGGACTGATCGCTAATCATTGTCAATGCTGACCGTGCTTTATCATTAATATTGTATAGTCAGTTTCACCGTAATTAAATACAAATGTTCAGGTTAATGATCGGGGTTGGGTTTTGGGGTTTTAGGGTTTTGGAGTTTTAGTTGAAATTTCCCCACTTCCCCACTTCCCCACTTCCCCACACCCCACACCCCACACCCCACACCCCACTTCCCTTGTAAACAGGATTTAGTATGACTTTAATTGACTCCTCGGCGCTCTCCCCGGCCGTCTATTTTATTGGTGCGGGCCCCGGAGATCCGGAATTATTGACGGTAAAAGCCTATAAAATTCTCCAAAAAGCCGATGTTATCCTCTTTGCTGATTCCCTCGTCCCTAAACAGATTCTTGAGGATACTCGTCAAGATGCCGAGTTAATTCCCACCAGTAGCATCACCCTAGAGGAAATTATCCCTTTAATGATCGATCGCGTGCGTCGGGGTTTAGCGGTGGTGCGACTGCAATCGGGGGATTTAAGTCTCTATAGTGCCATCCAAGAACAAATTCATCTTTTGACAGCAGCAGATATCCCCTTTCAGCTAATCCCCGGAATTAGTGCCTTTCAAGGATTAGCGGCCAAATTGGCCCTAGAATTAACGATTCCGGAATTAGTCCAGACAATTATTCTAACCCGGGTGGAAGGAAAAGCCTCTCATATACCAGAAAGTGAAGAATTAGCCTCTTTAGCCGCTCATAAAGCCAGTTTATGCCTATATTTAGCCGCTCGTCACGTTGACAAAGCCCAGGAAAAACTCCTACAATACTACCAGCCAGAGCAACAAGTGGCCGTTTGTTTCCGTCTCGGTTGGCCCGACGAAAAAATCTGGGTTGTCCCCCTGTCAGAGATGGCCCAATTAACCCATCGGGAAAATTTAACTAGAACTACCCTTTATCTAATTAGTCCCGCTTTAAACCAGATTACAGGAACTCGATCGCAACTTTATCACCCGCAACACTCCCATCTTTTCCGTCCTCATCCTTAGGTATTTTCTGGGAAGTCTATCGAAAGAAACACTAGGTTTCTACCTAAAGTTAGAGTTAAAGAGCGGCGATTTTGTTTAGGATTATTTCAGGAGGTAGGACAATTTTAAAAGCTTTTAAAATTAGTCTAACAATCCATGCACAACTGCCCTATGTGTTCGGGAATTACCCTTCGTCACCTTGTGGTTGGTCGTGCCTACTGGTATTGTCCTCACTGTCGTCAGGAGGTTCCTAACTTCCTTGATTGCTCCATTCCTCGCAGGGTAGAGCGAGTTAGAGCGGAAAAAACAGTCTAGATTTTAAAGTTGGTAGATGGCAATAAGATCTGTGGGATGGGTTAATTTTTAACCCATCCCACTTTACCTGTCTAGGGTTCGCTGAATAAATCTAAAAACCTTGTTGGATAATATCTTTAGACTTTTTTGAAATCAAAAAGTACCTGCGATGGGAGTGATCGGGGGGAAAATTCCGGGACTTTTTCCCTGAAAATTAGGTAATTGACCGCCTCAAAATCGGTAAAACCCTACACCCTACACCCTACACCCTACACCCCACACCCCACACCCTGCCCCCACCAAC
>NZ_JASJFF010001163.1:0-1285 GCF_030065435.1 Microcystis sp. M53603_WE2 | reverse complement strand
TAGCAAATGGAGAGAATTCTTGTCCATTAAGAAATGTTACAAATTACATGGGTACATTAAGATAAGTTAAGGGGGTGCATCCATTGATGGATAAGGGTTTTCAGCTATTGTGGTATATATGTATGGGGGAAGTTCAGTTATTAGATGAAAATTTGTCAGATCGGATTATTGATAAAATAATTGATTTATATTCTAATTCTCAGCACGTCAAGACTTTAGGACTGATCAATACTGATGATGCACTTATCTGGGAATTTGCCAAATTCAACGATTTTGTAATTGTCTCTAAAGATGCCGATTTTCATCAGCGCAGTCTATTATATGGTCATCCACCAAAATTTATCTATCTTCGTATTGGTAATAGTCCCACTGCAAAGATTATCGAAATTTTAAGAGGTTATTTTTTAATTATTGTTGAATTTTTTGATAGTGAAACAGAAAGTCTGTTGATATTAAGTTGAGTGCGATCGCTTAATCTGGTAGGGTTTGTGTTTGCGGCTACCAATTCTGTTAAAAAACCAAAATCAATAATCCGCTCCCCACGCAGCAAATTTATTATTAAATTGGTGTGTTACGCTATCGCTAACACACCCTACTGGATTGTTTCAGTTAATTTGGTGTATTAGAAAAATGCTATAAATTCTATAATTTAAGACTTTAAGCCGAAATCTATTGCCCTATTTTAGCTGAAACAGTCCACTGCGTTTAATTTTCCAACCTATGCTTTTTAATGCTTTTAAAACTTGTTTGGCTTTCGTTGCTGACCATTGACTCATAGAGCAACAAATGATAAATTTAGGTGATTTTCTGGAAGTTCTCCCTGTTCAAGTTGATCGGCTAAGACACGCAAAGCAAGTGCTTGAACTTTAGCAATAGCTTCCTGTTGACTATTGCCATAGACTAAAACTCCCGGAAGTTCGACGATTTCAGCAATATATCGTCCATCTTCTTCTTGTTCTATGTCAATCTTATAATTCATTTGAGAATTACCTATGGGATGACCTGCTGTCTTGATTATATTAGATTTTATATCCGCTCTTGTCGGTTGGATTGACCTAAAAAAACCCAACACACAATTAGATAGGGTTTGCCGAAAAAGCTTTTCGGTGGTGGCAGGGTGTGGGGTGTGGGGTGTGGGGTGTGGGGTTTTACCAGTTTTGAGGTGGTCAACTACCTAATTTTCAGGGAAAAAGTACCTGAATTTTCCCCCGATCCCCGCAATGGCTGGCACTTTTTGAGGGGAAAAAAGTCCAAAAGTCTTATCCAACAAGGTTTTTAGATTTAT
>NZ_JASJFF010000162.1:0-2915 GCF_030065435.1 Microcystis sp. M53603_WE2 | reverse complement strand
GTTGCTTCTCGAATACCCACCACTTCCCAGCCATAATTGCCACTGGCATGGTGGACAACGGCACGAATGGCGGCATTTAAACCCGCACAGTCGCCACCACTGGTGAGAATTCCAATTCGTTTTTTTTCACCCATAGGTTTTTGTCAGGAGATTAACAAATCTATATTTAGGGAAAAGTTGCGGATAATGCCTAAAAATTAAGAAAGTTTCTAGATCGTCCCTGACAGCTAGGGGAAAAATCCGCCCCTGTCCCCTCAGTCCCCCTAGCAGGAAGTTTGACCCACCTCCGGGTTTTTAACTTTAATACTGGTCAATCGATCACGAGCAGGGTATGCAGGGCGACACGGATTCCCATTATACTAGAAAGTATATAGCAATCTTAGGGCATTTGTCAACCCTAATATACAAGAAATTTTCTGATAACTGATAGCCAATCAATTTAACTATTTACTGCTTGCTGAAGACGGGATAGATCCCAACCTTTTTGATTGAGAAGTAGCCAAGACTGCATTAAATCCGGACCGTGTAACTCCCCCATCAAAGCAGCGCGTAGAGACTTCATCACCAGACCTTTTTTAACCCGATGGGTTTTAGTGGTTGTCTCCACAATTCCCTTAGCAGCTTCTCCGGTCAAATCGGGAGTAATAGCGGCGAGAATATCCTTGATAATATCCTTAACTCCCTCTAATTGTAATTGACTCAAAGCCTCCTGATTATAATTCGCCACAGGGGTTAAAAGTAAGCGACTTTCAGCGACAGCATCGCTTAAACGAGTTAAACTCGGACCGATGAGAGTAGCCAAACCGATCAACCAAGCTCGATCGGTTTCAGCATCAAAATTATACCCTGCTTCTTGCCAGTAAGGGAGAAGTAAAGGCACTAATTCCTCACCGGTTAAACGATGAAGATATTGACTATTAATCCAATCCAATTTCGTCCAGTCAAATTTTGCCCCCGCTTTATTTACCCGTTCTAAACTAAACACTTCTGCGGCCGTTTCAAGGGTAAAAATTTCTTCAGTGGAATCGGGAGGAGTCCAACCGAGGAGAGTCATGTAATTAACCAAAGCTTGCGGCAGAAAACCCAGTTTTCGGAAATCATCGATCGAAGTGACTCCATCCCGTTTAGATAACTTGCGACCCTCCTGATTTAAGATCAAAGGACTGTGGGCAAACTCCGGCACTTTTGCCCCCAAAGCTTCGTATAAAAGAATTTGTTTAGCCGTATTAGCGATGTGATCTTCCCCACGAATAACATGGGTAATTTCCATATCGATATCATCAACAACTACCGCTAAATTATAGAGAGGCTGACCGAAGTTTTCCTCCCCATTTTCCGAGGTACGAGCGATCACCATATCCCCCCCTAAATCACTACCTTTCCAGATAACTTTTTCCCGGATTAAATCCTGCCAAATAATTTCTCGATCGTCATCAATAATAAAACGAATTACTGCTTTTCTCCCCCCTTGCTCGAATTGAGCTTGTTGTTCGGGGGTGAGATAACGATGACGATTATCGTAACGGGGGGCAAAATTGCGGGCTTTTTGTTCTTCCCGCATTTTTTCCAATTCTTCTGGGGTACAATAACAACGATAGGCTAAACCTCGATCGAGCAGGGTTTGAATAGCCTGACGATAATAATTAAGGCGTTGAGTTTGAAAAAAAGGACCTTCATCCCAATTCAGTCCTAACCATTGTAGGCCCGCTTGAATATTTTCCGTATATTCTGGTCGAGAACGTTCTAAATCTGTATCTTCCACGCGCAAGATAAATTTACCCCGGTGATGATGGGCAAAAAGCCAGTTAAACACGGCTGTGCGTGCTGTTCCAATGTGTAAATTTCCCGTGGGACTGGGGGCAATACGAACTCTCACTGTCACGATTTAACTCCTAGGTTTTTTGCGGCAACGATATCCCATATTATGGCAAATTCACCTAGGCCAACTCGCGAAATTAAGAAAATTAAGTGGGTGGGTGGAATTAAATATAAGATGAACGTAGGTTGGGTTGAAGCATGAAACCCAACTCCCGCATGGGTTACGCTACCGCTAACCCATCCTACAAAGAATTGTGCCTCCCTACTTAAATGAATAGCTACCAAAGGGTGAGAAAGGAACAACAAACTCTCAATAAATGAAGTCTCCCTCTCCGGGGAGAGGGTTTGAGGGGGAGATATTTCAATAACCGTGTTATTTCGGTAATTTAGGCAGCGACTAAAGATTTGCTCAAAGGTTGCCAACGGAAATATCTTTCCCCACCCAATTCGAGGACAAATTTTAACCGGGGTTCCTGTTGACTAAGATTAATTAAGTATTGTTTTTCTTCCGAGGACAAAACAAAACTTTCAATAATCCAAATCACTAAACCTTTAGATTTGGGGGGTAAATTTTCCAATTGATAGGTAGCAATGGGAGGAATAAAATAAACCGGTCCAACGGCTGCTTCCCGACCAATATTTTTTTTACCTAAATGGGGGGGACGGACTCCATGAATGCCGGTAAGATAGGCACTTAAATCCCCTAGACCTCTAGCGGTGATATGCAGGACATTGTAACCGGTGGCCCGTAAACGTCTTTGATAGCGTCCCTCGTAACCCCCTTCTAAGGGTGCGTAAACCCCTAAAGCACCGTATTGTTCCAGATCGCGAATAAATGGTTTTCCCGTGGTCAGTAGTGCCATAGCTAGTGAAAAAAATCTTTTCCCCTATAATCGCACGTTTTGTTAAGTTGTGCGTCAGCTGAACAAAGAAAGACTTAAGATCAAAGATAGAGAGGGACAATCGCTACTCTCCCAAGGAGGTAATATGTTTCACGATCTCCTTTATCCCAACGGACTGCTTTATATCCTGATTAAACTAACTGTTTTAGCTTTAGCAGTCTTACTCTGGTTTATGGTCGTTTCGGCCCCGGCTGT
>NZ_JASJFF010000877.1:0-1806 GCF_030065435.1 Microcystis sp. M53603_WE2 | reverse complement strand
GTGCCGACCATTGGAGTGATTGGGGGGAAAATTCCGGGAATTTTTCCCTGAAAATTAGGTAATTGACCACCTGAAAATGGGTAAAACCCCACACCCCACACCCCACACCCTGCCCCTAGGAAAAGCTTTTTCAGCAAACCTTACCTATCAAATCTTTGCCGTCACAATTTAGGACAACAATGGTATGCTATGGGCCTCTACTCTTCTTCATCTTCTTGACTTGACAAAGGCTTTTGTGCAACGTGGCGCACGAAAAGAATCTGCACAATATCGCCAGTGATGGTAAAGAGAATTCTGTAGGCACTACGTCCCTTACCATAAATAAGTTGTCGGATTTCTTCCTCCAAGAAATTATTTTCAAAAGCAAGTGAACAACGGTAAGGCATTTGCTCTAGTGACAGAATTGCTTTGTACAATCCTTCCAGCCACAACCTCGCTTTTCGAGGAGAATCTTTGCTGAACCACAGATAGGCTTTTTCAATTCCCTGTTGTGCTTCAGGTTGTATGACGACTTGATACTTTTGGCTCATGGAGAACTGTCCAGCTTATCGAACAATTCAGAGAAGAATTCCTCTGCCTTCTTACCTTTGCCTTGCTTCATCTCTTCAAGACCACGCTTGACTCCTTTAAGCGTCTCAACCAATTCAGCAGCTTCAAGAAGTGTCTGATAGGATTCCGCATCTTGCACGACGAGTGCTGCTTTCCCATCAACCGTAAGCACCAAAGGGTCTTTGGTTTGTTTGAGATGCTCTAGGAACTGGGTCGTGTTTCGTTTAAACTCAGTTAAAGAATGAATGTCTTTTGAAAGGTTGAGCATTATCTTAGCAGACAAAACGCATTTAATTATATGCTACCTTAAATTAAGTCTCCTGTGACAAATACCCGATCGTCTCACGGCTGGCTTCCAATCCAGCAATGATTTATTAATAAATATGACCGGATTTACCAGTACTTTACCAGCTTTAGGGAGAATTAACGTTAGTAGCTTTTTTATCTAAGTGTCTAAGTTATCCTTCTAAGTCACCTAGAAAACGGGTTTCTTCAAGAAACTATTTAGAAACCAGTTTTCTTTGAGAAACCCGTTTTCTGCAAACGCCTATTTAGAAAACAGGTTTCTTTGAGAAACCCGTTTTCTTGTAATGGGTTAAATCCGATCGCTGGGGGGTTGCCGCTCTAATTTGTCCAAAATTCGCTTGAGCAAGACACTATAAACAGGTTCACCACCTAAGAAGTGGGCTGTGATTGCAGCACAGATACAAGTCAGTAAAATTGGCAGCGCCACCAAAAAATTATCCGTCAATTCCATCACCAACATGACGGCGGTGAGGGGAGCGCGGACCGTGGCCGCCACTAATCCCCCCATCCCAGCGACGGCAAAAACCCCGGGTTGGGGCAGTTGACCCGGAAACCAAGCATCGCACACTTGTGCCAGCCCTAAACTGAATAGAGTAGCCAGGGCTAACATCGGGGCAAAAATCCCGCCAATTTCCCCAGAACCATAACAAATCATTGTCAGGAGAAAGCGCCCTAAGAAAACCAGCAGCAAGACCGCTCCTGGAGCTTCACTATTCTTGACGAATTTCTTCATGAAGTTTCGGCTCTTCGTTACCCTTTATGCTAAATCAACAGACAAGATGCCAAGACAACATACTTCTAACCCAAAAATTCCGAAAGTTTCTAAAGCCATAGCTTCTCCGTTTTATTAGTTTAAGTTTATTGTTGATTCCCTCGACCATCCCATTCGTTGTCCTTCGCTCGAAATAACTAATGATTTCTCCAAACCAGTTTCGGATTGTTTGACAACTC
>NZ_JASJFF010000153.1:0-1952 GCF_030065435.1 Microcystis sp. M53603_WE2 | reverse complement strand
TTACTAACCACTTCATCGACTAAACCGCTGCTAAACTGTTGATGATATTCGGTTCTGTAGTCAGAAAAGTAATTTAATTCCATCAGGGCAGCGTAACCATTAGCCAAAACTCGATCGCCGACACTAATCCCCGCAAATGCTTCAGGAGTGGGAACAATTGCCGTACTCAAAGGACTACTTTCCCCTCGCAACCAATTACGAATACAGTAGCCTATATCGATTAACATTCCGCTACCCGTACCACCGTTTAAAGACCCCGTAGTAAAGACATTAATGGCACTATTACTAACTTTAATTCCATAGCGATCGAGCATAAAGTTTTCTTGTCCCTTTACCCGTCTCACCGCGTCCAGAAATTTCCTTTGAATCTCATGATAATTACAAAATAAAGCAAAACGACCACAGGCGCGAATTTGTCCCGCTCCCGCTTCCAGGGAAGTAATATTTCTCTCTAATTCCGGGGGAAACCAACTATTAATCCAGGGATATCTATCCATGTCAGATACCATCTCCTGTACCTGTTTTCCACTCACCCGGGCCCAGTGTTTTTCGTTATCTTTAAAAGCACTGCCAGCAGCTTCAGGATTACTGATTTTATAATCCTTATCCGTGTCAACCACCAAAAAACTGACAATCGGAAAATTACTCAAACTGCCATAACTTTCCTCGATTAAGCGACGCAATCGCGATAAAATTTCGTTACCCGTGCCACCAATACCCACTAAAACCGTGGGAACCATGCTTTTTTCTTCTACTGCTGCTGGCATAATTACTTAACTCCTAAGACCATTTCTTGACGGTTGCGGGGGACTTCGTAGGTGAGGAAATCGTAGGCTAATTTAGTGTTAGGAAAAATTGCCCGCGCTTCCTCTAACAGATTGGAAATATCCAGAGAATTCCCCGGTAGATAACGGGGACTAAAATGGGTCATTAATAACAATTTTACTTGGGCTGCCAAGGCCACCTGGGCTGCCATCGTCGAAGTGGAGTGAACACTTTCAAAGGCTAATCCGGCATCTTGGTGAGCAAAAGTCGCCTCATGAATTAGCACATCTGCATTCTGTGCCAATTCGATCGAGCCTTCACAGAAAATAGTATCGGTACAATAGGCAATTTTACGGCCGATTTCCGTTTCTCCGCAGAGGGACTGACCGCGAATTTTTCTGCCATCGGGAAGGGTGACAGTTTCCCCTTTTTTCAGCTTGCCGTAAATTGGTCCGGGGGGAATACCTAAAGCGTTGGCTTTTTCCACATCAAAACGTCCTGGACGGTCTTTTTCGGCGATACGATAACCGTGGGCGGGAATACGATGTTTTAATAGCTGACAGGAGACGGTAAATTCTTCATCCTCGTAGAGTATGCCGGGGGAAACGGGATGGACACGCACCCGATTGGCTAAATTAGTATAGGAATACTTAGCACAAGCACGCAGATAGTCCCCTAGTCCGGGGGGTCCGTAGATATCAATATCCTGAGCAGAACCGGCTAATCCAATACTGGCTAACAGTCCCATTAGACCAAAGATATGATCCCCGTGCATGTGGGTGATAAAAATGCGTCGGATTTGGGAACTTTTCAGGTCGCTACGCAGTAACTGGTGTTGAGTTCCTTCTCCACAGTCAAACAGCCATATTTCTGCCCGTTGCGGCAACCGAAGGGCGATACTAGAGACATTACGGGAACGAGTGGGAACCCCGGAACTGGTTCCTAAAAAAGTAATCTCCACAGGATAGCTGTCAGGATAGAGGATTCTTTTTCTAGTCTAGGCTGTTTTTATCGATTTCTCGATCGAATTGCTGCTTTTCTGTATTTCATCACTTGAAAACAGAAAATACCCTGATTTTGACCTAAGTGGGTGGGTGGAATTAAATATAAGATGAACGTAGGTTGGGTTGAAGCATGAAACCCAACGCCCGCTCATGTTACGCTACCGCTAACCCATCCTACTGGAC
>NZ_JASJFF010000958.1:0-1053 GCF_030065435.1 Microcystis sp. M53603_WE2 | reverse complement strand
TCAGGTTTTAGTAGCATTAAAAGCCGCTGGTGTCAACCCTATTGATACAAAAATTCGTAAACGCGGCACTTTTTACCCCGAGCAAATGCCGGCCATTTTGGGCTGTGACGGGGCGGGAATTGTCGAGGCCGTTGGGGCGGCAGTGCAGGATTTTCGTTCTGGGGATGAAGTGTACTTTTGTGGGGGGGGACTGGGCAAGGCTGGCACGGGAAATTATGCTGAATATGCCCTGATTGAGGCGGATTATCTGGCTCACAAGCCAAAATCTCTTTCTTTTGCCGAGGCAGCCGCTGTACCTTTGGTTTTAATCACCGCTTGGGAAGCACTCTACGATCGCGCCCGTCTGCAATCGGGACAAAGCGTCCTTATCCATGGCGGGGCTGGGGGTGTTGGTCATGTCGCGATTCAATTGGCGAAACTGAGGGGGGCTAAAGTTTATACGACGGTGGGAAATAGCGATAAAGAGCGTTTAGTGCGGCAATTAGGGGCAGATTACCCGATTTTATACAAACAAACCGATTTTGTCTCGGCGATACTTCAACAAACCGCAGGGAAAGGAGTAGATGTCGCTTTTGATACGGTGGGAGGGGAAACTTTTGGCCAAACTTGCCGAGCGGTGCGAGTGTACGGCGATATGGTGACGATTTTGGAACCTACGGGCAGCTGGAAGGAAGCGCGCGATCGCAATTTGCGGATTAGTTTAGAATTAATGTTAACCCCAGCTTTGATGGGACTGCCAGAAGCGCAAAAATATCAAACAGAAATTCTCAGACAAGGGGCGCGTTTAATTGACGAGAAAAAGTTAACTATTCATCTCTCCCAAACCTTCCCTTTAGCGGCAGCTATCAGCGCCCATCAACTGCTAGAAACTGGTTCGGTGACGGGGAAAATAGCCCTAATTATTGACTAGAAAGGTTCTTCGTTACTTAGTATGGTTCGATAGGGGGGCATAAATCGACTAAATCCTTATCTGGCAAGAGACTTAATTGATTAGTTCGCTCTAGAGCAAAAATAATTGACAAAAATCGCCAAATGCCTTTCTATATAAGGGTT